>NZ_JBHXFA010000063.1:0-33570 GCF_042724175.1 Streptomyces sp. NPDC127084 | reverse complement strand
ACGCGTGGCTTGCACCCCAAGCCGAGCTGGCCGTCGCCCCAAACAACCGCGGCCGTCTGCAGATCCCCCCCCCGCCCTGGGTGGGCGATCTGCGGGTAACCAGTCACACACCCTCCCTCGCCTGATCGCGAAGCGTCACCGAGGTGCGAACGCATTGAGTACGGAGCCTGTTGCGGTGCGATACCGAAGGCATCGCACGCGGTGCGTATGGTCATAGAGTGCGCGCCCCTTCGGCCGTACGCATGCTGAAAGGTGTCGCCGAATCCGCCCGCCGGCTGCACGCCGATGGAGCGCCGGATCGGGAGGGACCCGGCAGGAGCGCGACCGGGCCCCCATAGAGGTACGGGGCCGGGCGCGTACGCGCCCGGCCACCCCGAGGGCCCGCCAATCGGAGGAGCCTGGGTCGTCGGGCGCCCGAAGGCGGTTGGCCGGCGAGGGCGAGGCGCTGGGCGCCCTCGGTACGCGGATGTTCACGCGCGAACTCCACGACGGGGAGGGGCGACTGCCGGAGAGCTACTTCCGGGGTTGCTCCGGCGACTGGTCGAGGGCGGCTCTGTCGGGGTAGTCCGAGTCCTCGTGAGCCACCGGGAGGGGCCGGTGGCCTTCGGACCAGTGGTTGACCCAGCCGCAGACGGGACACGCGTAGCGGCCGTCGATGCCGAACACCTCGGTGCCGCAGCGCTTGCAGTCGGTGCGGGTGATCTCTGGGCCGGTCCCGTCGGTGTCGAGGACGGGACCGGGGAGCCGTCCGGTCATGCGCGTGACTGTACCGGTGCGGGGGCCGGGCCGTGCGGGTCCGTCACTGTTCGACGGTCAGCGCCCAGCGGACCGTGGTCGGGGCCGTGATCTGGATGCTCCCTTCCTCGGCCTTCTCCCGGTGCGTGTGGAACTCCGTGGATTCGCCGGTCACTTTGTCGCCGCAGGCCAACCCGAAGCTGAGGCCGAGGGGTGGGACGGACACCGTGAGAGATCCCTTCCCCTGGCAGTTGACGTGGATGCCCAGTTTGCCGGTGCCCACCGGCTTCAGCGGCAGTACGGCGTTGCCCGTGCGCGCGGCGACCCGGACGACGGCCTTGCCGCTGAAGGGCGCGGGGGCCTCGGTGACCGTCTCGCCGTCCGAGTCATGGGCATGCGACACGGCCGGGTTGCTCTTCGGGGGCGCGCTCGGTGCCGACGGCTCTGCTGCTCCGGCATCGATGTCGGTGTCGCTGTCGGAGCAGCCGCCGACACCCCATACCAGCGCGGCGATCACCAGGCCCACGGCGGTGCGGTGAGATCTGATTCCGGTGGCCATTCCCATGTGAGGCTCCCCCCTTCCTGCCCAAGTGGGCAGGTCAGGGCGAAGATAGACCGTTCCGCCGACCCCGCCACAGAGGAATCGGGCGTTCCTGAGCAAGCTTTGAGGTTGTCCGCTTGCTCAGGAGTAGGTCATCGGACAGCCATGGCGCAGCGCGTACTGGGCGGCCCGTCGGTGCAGCGCCACATGGAACGCCGTGTCCAGGTCCGCGGTCCACGGCCCTGGCCGGGCGGCGGCCAGTCTCTCGGCCGCGCCGTCCGTGCGCCACGCCGTCAGGGCGAGGTTGGTACCCGGCGCCGGGATGTCCGATGGCAGGGCTATGGCGGCTGCCAGCCGTTCCATACACGCGAGTATCTGGGGAGCTCCCACGACCACGGTCCTGTCGTCCATGTCGTTCGGGATCGGCAGCACGATCTGCGGGTCGAGGGAGAGTGGCACCAGCAGCGTCCAGTCGCCGACCATGTGGCTCTCGCGCGGTGACAGGTGCTGCTCGCACAACGCGCTGAAACCGTCCATGGACGGGCTCAGCTTCTCCTCGAAGCCCATGGACTCCGGTCCCGGCGCGGGCGCGTAGCGCGGCAGCCCCCGTCGTGCCAACTCGCTGTTCAGAGCCGTCGCGACCTCGGCCCATCCGCCTTCCTGATCGCTGTACCAGGCCTGCGCGCCGAGGTCGTACAGATACATACCCATGGCCGCAATGTAGGGCGGGCCTCTGACATCCGGGCCCGCTCCGGATGTTCGGGATCACCGCCGTACGGGGGAGGCGGCTTCAGGATCCGACGGGGTGTGCCGATGACAGGGATGGCGGGCGGCGACGGACGGACATGAGTCCGCGTTGGCAAACGGGTGAAGCGAAACCGCACGTCAGCGCGATGATCGCGATGTGTGTGCGAGTCGGCTGCGGTGGCGGCTGTTACAAAAATCCAGGCTGTCCAGGGGTGGCGTGAAATAGGCCGTTCGGGTGACTTGGCGGCAAGTGGTAACCGCTTGTTGTTGATTGATCAACGGGTCGATGCAGCGCACAGTGAACCCTCGGTAATAGGCCATTCGAAATTGATGCCGGATGCAGGCGAGAGTTACGGAGATGTCCGGTTTTTGTCATGAGGGCTGATTTGGTGGAAGATGTCGGCGCTCGTCAGTCAGAGTTTGGTTCCTCGGCACCAGCCGGGACCCAGATCCCCCTCAACAGCCCTGAACAGGGCTTTGCGGGCACGTCCTTGAGAGGGCACTCCATGTCTGCTTCTCGTACCACCCGCCGCATCGTCGCCACCGTCCTCGCATCCGGCGCGCTCGTCGCCGCGGCAGCGCTGCCCGCGACGGCCGATGGGCATGACCGCGCCCCCGGAATCGGCGACCTTGCCGACATCGCCCGGCAGCATGACCGGGGCCACGGCGGCCGGGGGCACGACAACGACCGTGACCGTGACCGTGGCCGTGGCCACGACGACCGCCGCTCCCCGATCGTCATCGGCGATGTCCGGCATGACGGCTTCGGCCGTGACAACCGCTCCAACCGCGCCCTGAACTCCGAGTGGGTCGAGGTGAGGAACGTCGGTCGGCACCCGGTGAACCTGCGCGGGTACACCCTCTCCGACCGGGACGGAAACACCTACCGGTTCCGCAACGTGCGCCTCGCGGGGGGTTCGAGCGTCAAGGTCCGCACCGGGCGGGGCTTCGACACCCGGCACGATGTCTACCAGGACCGTCGCCGCCAGATCTGGAACGAGCGTGACACCGCCACGCTCCGCAACGACCACGGCCGGGTCGTGGACGAGGAGTCCTGGGGCCGTGGCCGCCGCTGAAAGCGGGATTCCCGATTCGCCGGATTTCTGAAGCGCTGAACTGCTGGATCACCGAACGCCGGTCCATTCCGCTGAGCTGACCCGCTGAAACCGACGGTCTCGTCGGCCATGGCAAGGGGCGCCCTCGCACAGGGCGCCCCTTTTCCGGCGTCAGGACCCGGGCATCTCGCGGGTGACGGCCATGGAGAGCCGTCGGCCCCCTGTCATGGGCGACGCCCGGCAAGCAGTCGTGCCGCCGACGCGATCGTCGCGCGGGCTTCGCGCTCGCTCAGCCCCGCGCGGACCGCCGCGCCGACGAGGGCGTCCGCGAGACCGTCGCCGATGCCGTTCTCGTAGGCGCGGCAGGCCGCCCAGAACAGCCGGGTGTTCCGCTGGCCCTCGTGGGCCGCCCCGACGAACTGGACCAGACCCTCGCCTCTGGGCGCGCGGTCGCCGCCGGGCGGTGGCGGTGGTGCCGCCTGCCGGCCAAGGCACAGGTCCGTGCGGTGCTCGGGGCGGTGCTCCGGGGGAGCCAGCAGGCGCAGCAGCGGGCGGGGGCAGGGTGCGGGTGGCAGCCAGGCCGATCCGGGCGCGAACCGGTAGGCGCCGTGGGCTGACACCGAACCCGGGCCGACGAGATAGCCACCGCTGCCCCTGATGTCGATCCCGGGTGCGAGCCGTCCCGCCGAGTTCGGTACGACGACATCGGGTGGTCCCGTCAGCCACAGATGGCGGCCCCCGCTGGGCGTCAGCACGGTGGTCGTCTCCGGGATCGTGAACAGGTGCTGGAGCGCCGACTGCCGTAGCGCGCCCATGGCGCCGGGGTCGGTGTCGGTGTCCGCGCCGGTCCCGGTTGCCGGGCTCCTGATGTCGAGGTCGATCCCGATCAGGTGGTGCGGTGGTCGGCCGCAGGCGATTCCGTAGCCCGTGGCCCAAGGCGCGGCGGCGAAGAGCGCCCGTACGGCGGCGGGGTCGGTCGTGGCGTCGTGCACGCCGTGTCCCGGGCGCCCGCACTCGCCGTGGCACGGGAGCGCGGCCCGGGCGGGGTCGTGGCGGTGGGGCGAGGGGATCGCTGGAAGCTTGGCAGGGGACAGCGGAATCACGGGGAGCCCGCGCTCGGCGGCGGAGAGTGCGTGGGCGAGGGCCAAGGTGGTTCTGCGGCGGGCGGTGGTGGCCATGACTTCTATGTTCGTACTGGAGTTCGAATAAGGGAAGGGCGGGTGCGGCCAGGTGTGGATTGGCCGAAACGGCGCCGGAACGCTTCTTCGCTTAAAGGGGGTTTATCGACTTGTCCTCACGCTTGAGGGGGAATCGGGCGCTCCGGGGTGGTTCGCCGGGGATTCGCTGGGCAACTCTGGACTCGCGACGTCGTGCACAACAGCAAACAGCGACCGAGACGCGAACCGGGCGAACGGCCAACTGCCCTGGTCTCGGACGCACTTCGGATTCCGTCTTCGGTCTTCCAACTTGCGACTTACAACTTCCGTCTTCCGTACTTCCGGTCCTGGAGGAAATGACATGGCAAGCACCCGTACCGCCCGTACCGTCGCCGTCCTCGCCGCGCTCCCCCTCGCTGCCGCGCTGTTCACCGGTACCGCAGCCGCGGACAACGGTGCCTTCGCGAACAACGGGTCGAACGCGGCGGTGGCCGGGGTGGTGGGCAGTGGTGTCGGTGGCGACAACCACGGGAACTCGACGACCACCCAGCAGGTGGCCACGGGGAACGGGGCGTCCAACCAGAACCACACCGCGAGTGTGAACGGCTCGGGCTTCACCGCCATCGATCAATCCACGGACAACATCGCGGTGTTCTTCAGCAGGCTCTGGTAGGTCCGGCCCGAGGGGGTGCGACCGGGGGATCGGTTGGGGGCTCGCTGGGGGGCGCTGGGGGTTTCGCCGGGAGGTGGGGGATAGGCCCGGGGGGTGTGGGGGTTTCCGGATAGAGGGGGTCGGCGTGTGAGGGGGTTTGTCTGACGGGAATCGACTGAAGGGTGACGACGACCTGTGTGGCGGTGCGATGGCGCCGGTGCACAGGCCGTCGGTCGTTGCCTTGACAGCCTGAATCCACCGAGTCAATCTGACGGTCAGTCAGAAATGCGGGAAGAAACGCAACCCTTCGGGAGGCCCGCCGCCGTGCACCTCGCACCGACCGCGCGCCAGCAGCGGCTGCGCGCCGAACTCCGCGCGTACTTCCGCGAGCTGATGCCCGACGGGTCACCGCACTCGGATGATCCCTCCGAGCAGCGCCGACTGCTGCGGCGGATCGGTGCCGACGGGCTGCTCGGCCTCGGCTGGCCGGTGGCCTACGGGGGTCAAGGGCGCGGAGCCGACGAGCAGTTCGTGTTCTTCGACGAGGCCTACCGCGCCGGAGCCCCGGTCTCCATGGTCACGCTGAACACCGTCGGCCCGACCCTGATGAAGTACGGCACCGATCAGCAGAAGTCCTTCTTCCTTCCGCGCATCCTGAGCGGTGACATGGTGTTCGCGATCGGCTACAGCGAGCCCGGCGCTGGTACCGACCTCGCCGCCCTGCGTACCCGGGCCGTACGCGAAGCACCTCAGGCACCCGATGCGGCAGACGGCGGCCACTGGCTGATCGACGGGCAGAAGGTCTTCACATCCAACGCGCAGAACGCCGACTGGATCTGGCTGGCCTGCCGCACGGACCCCGACGCCCCCAAGCACCAGGGCATTTCGATCATCCTGGTGCCCACGGACGCGCCCGGTTTCTCGTGGACCCCGATCCGGACGGTCGGTGGGCTGACCACCACAGCCACGTACTACGACGGGATCCGGGTCCCGGCCACCCATCTGGTCGGCGAGGAGAACCACGGCTGGGATCTCATCACCAACCAGCTCAACCATGAGCGTGTCGCCCTCGCCGCCGTCGGTATGCAGGCGGAGGACTTCGCCGCAGCGGCCCTTGACCACGCCTGCCGCACCGATCCGCTGACGGGTGAGCGTCCGATGGACCGGCCGTGGGTGCGCTCCAGGATCGCCGAGGTGCACGCCAGGCTGGCGGCGACCCGCCTGCTCAACTGGCGTCTGGTCGCGGACGTCGGAGCGGACCGGCTGGCCCCGGGCGACGCCAGCGGCGTGAAGTTCGCCGGTACGGAGTCGGCCGTCGAGGTCTACCGGATGTGCCAGGAGGTCGTGGGGGACGCCGCATTGGTGCGCGTCGGTTCCCCGGGCGGCTTCGGAGACGGCGGTGAAGGCGGCGGCGGGGGTTGCGGCGGCGGCGAGCTGGAGCGGATGAACAGGGCCGCGCAGATCAACACCTTCGGGGGCGGGGTGAGCGAGGTGCAGCGGGAACTCGTGGCCACGATGCGGCTCGGCATGCGGAGGGGAAAGCGATGAGCACGGAAGTGGCCGACGAGGCGGAGCCGATCAGCCGCGAGGAGCTGTACGCCCGCCTGAAGACTTACGAGGGCCGTCCCACAGGCGCCCCCGGCTTCGGAAAGGACCTGGTCAACGAGCCCATGATCAGGCACTGGTGTGAGGCGATGGGGGATACGAACCCCGCCTACACCGGCCCGGACGCGATCGCGCCGCCCACGATGCTCCAGGCGTGGACGATGGGCGGGCTCTCGGGGTACGCGGAGCGCTCAGGGGCGTATGACGAACTCTCCGCGCTGCTCGACAGCGCTGGTTGCACCTCGATCGTCGCGACCGACTGCGAACAGGAGTATCTGCGCACCCTGCGGCCCGGCGACCGGATCACCTTCGACTCGGTCATCGAGTCGGTGTCGCCGCGCAAGACGACCAAGCTGGGTGCGGGCCACTTCATCACCACGCGGATGGACATCCGGGTGGACGGCGAGCCCGCCGGCACGCACCGGTTCCGGGTCCTCAAATACGCGCCGGCCACCGCCGGCAGGGCCGCCGAGCGGCAGGCGGCCGAGTCAGCCGAGTCCATCGGGTCCCGTCCGAGCCGTCGCCCCTCGCCTGTGATCAACCGGGACAACGCGGGGTTCTGGGACGGCGTCGCCGACCACCGGCTGCTGATCCAGCGCTGCGCGGACTGCGCCGTGCCGCGCTTCCCCTGGCTGCCGGGCTGCGGCGGCTGCGGCTCACCGCGCTGGGACACGGTGGAGGCGAGCGGCGAGGGCACCGTCTACTCGTATGTGGTGATGCACCACCCGCCGTTCCCCGCCTTCGACCCCCCGTACGCCGTCGGACTGATCGAGCTGGCCGAAGGCGTCCGCATGGTCAGCAACGTGGTCGGCGTCCCCTGCGAGGAGGTCCGGATCGGGATGCGCGTGAGGCTGGACTTCATGAAGGCGGACGAAGCACACGAGCTGCCGGTCTTCCGCCCAGTGGCCGAGGGGTCCGCAGGGGCAGCGGCAGGGGTGGTCTGACATGGACTTCACACCGACCGAGGAGCAGCAGGCGGCCCGCGAGCTGTCCGCGCGGATCTTCGCCGACCTGTCCACCCACGAACGGCTGACCGCGGCCGGAACCGGTACGGACGCCGAGCTGTGGAAGGCGCTGTGCGCGGCCGGGCTGCCCGGGGCCCTGGACGACATCGGGCTGCTCGGACTCGTACTGCTGCTGGAGGAGCAGGGCCGGACCACCGCGCAGGTGCCGCTCGCGGCGAGTTGTGTCTACGGGGTGCTCGCGCTGTCACGGCACGGCACGGCCGAGCAGCGGGCCCGACTGCTGCCGTCGCTGCGGGCCGGGAGCGCGGTCGCCACCGGCGCGTTCCCGCCGCGCGGAACGGAGCGGGCCACCGTGCACGCGACCGTGCGGGCGGCGGGCGACGGGCGGCTCAGCGGCACGGTGGGCTGGGTGCCCTGGCTGCGGGACGCCACCCATGTGCTCGTCCCGGACGCCGAGCGCGTGCTGTGGCTGGTACGGGCGGTGGACACGCGGATCACCGCGGTGGAGACCACGGCCCCCTGGGCCGCGGCCAGGCTCACCCTCGACGGCACCCCGGCCGAGCGGCTCGGTCGCGAGGACTCCGGTGGCCGGGCCTATGAGGACGTGCTCGCTCTCGCCCGTATCGCCTTCGCCGGGCTCCAGGCCGGTGTCTGCGCGGGCTCACTCGCCCGCGCCGTCGCGTACACGTCGGTCCGGGAGCAGTTCGGCCGCCCCCTCGCCACCAAGCAGGCCGTCCAACTCCGCGCGGCGGAGGCGTATATGGACACGGAGGCGATACGGGTCACCGCGTACGAGGCGGCGTGGCGGTACGACGAGGGATTGGCGTACGGCGAGCAGGCGCTGATCGCGGGGTGGTGGGCCTCCGAGGCGGGCAAGCGGGTCGTGCACACGGGCCAGCATCTGCACGGCGGTCTGGGTGCCGACCTCGATCATCCGGTCCACCGGCACTTCCTGTGGGGGCGCCAGTTGGACGCGTATCTGGGCTGCGGAGCCCAACTGCTGGAAGAACTGGGGCTGCTGCTGGCGGGCCCGGAGAAGGAGGCGGTCCGATGAGTGGCGTAGCAAGCGGTGCACCGGGCAGTGCTCCGCGCGTGGGTGATGAGCTGCCCCCGCTGGCCATCCCGCTCACCCGCACCCTGATCGTCGCCGGAGCGATCGCGTCCCGCGACTACCAGGACGTGCACCATGACGCCGAGCTCGCGAGGGCGAAGGGCTCGCCGGACATCTTCATGAACATCCTGACGACCAACGGGCTCGTCGGGAGGTACATCACCGACCATTTCGGCCCCACCGCGGTGCTCCGCAAGGTGGCGATCCGGCTCGGTGCCCCCAACTACCCCGGCGACACCATGACCTTGACCGGCACGGTCACCGAGACCGACCCCGACTCGGGCACCGTACGGGTGCGGGTCATCGGTGCGAACGGCATCGGGCAGCACGTCACCGGCACGGTCACGGTCCAACTGCCCGTATCCATGGTGGAGGTGGGATCGTGAGTGTGCGCGGGGCCGATTCCCTCGGTGGGCGGGCGGCGGTGGCGGGCATCGGGGCCACCGAGTTCTCCAAGGACTCCGGCCGCAGTGAGCTCACCCTCGCGGTGGAGGCCGTACGGGCGGCACTCGACGACGCCGGGCTGTCCCCGGCCGATGTCGACGGGATGGTCAGCTTCACCATGGACACCAGCCCGGAGATCACCGTCGCCCAGGCGGCGGGCATCGGTGAGCTCTCCTTCTTCTCCCGGGTCCACTACGGCGGAGGCGCGGCCTGTGCCACCGTCCAGCAGGCGGCCCTCGCCGTCGCCGCCGGTGTCGCCGAAGTCGTCGTCTGCTACCGGGCGTTCAACGAGCGCTCGGGTCGCAGGTTCGGCTCCGGTGTGCAGCGCCGGGAGCCATCGGCGGAGGGCGCGGCACTCGGCTGGTATCTGCCGTTCGGGCTGCTCACGCCCGCCTCGTGGGTGGCGATGACGGCGCAGCGCTATCTGCACGCGTACGGGCTGACCCCCGAGGCGTTCGGCCATGTCGCCGTGACCGGCCGGCGCCACGCGGCCCGCAACCCCGCCGCGTACTTCCACGGCAAACCGATCACGCTCGCGGACCACGCGGCTTCCCGGTGGATAGTCGAACCCCTGCGTCTCCTTGACTGCTGCCAGGAGACGGACGGCGGCCAGGCGATCGTGGTGACCTCGGTCGAGCGGGCCAGGGACCTGCGCCGGCCGCCGGCCGTGATCGTCGCGGCGGCACAGGGGGCGGGGCGTGCGCAGGAGCAGATGACCAGCTACTACCGGGACGATCTCACCGGTCTGCCGGAGATGGGTGTGGTGGCCCGTCAGCTGTGGCGGACCTCCGGACTCGCACCCGCCGATATGGACGTCGGGATTCTTTATGACCATTTCACCCCGTTTGTGCTGATGCAGTTGGAGGAGTTCGGTTTCTGCAAGCCGGGTGAGGCGGCCGACTTCGTCGCGGCGGACGGGCTTCCCCTCAACACACACGGCGGGCAGCTCGGCGAGGCGTATCTGCACGGCATGAACGGAATCGCGGAAGCCGTCCGCCAGATCCGCGGCACCTCGGTGAACCAGGTGGCGGGCGCCGGGACGGCCCTGGTCACGGCGGGAACCGGAGTGCCGACCTCCGGACTCATCCTGGGGAAGGACGGCTGAGAACGGCCCTGCTCAACGGGTACGAGGGGGGCGGCCGCGGCGGGTTGAGGCCGTGACGGGGGGCTGCTCGACCTGTTCGACCCCCTACCCAGGGGGCTGATGCCCTCCACCTTGGGGAGGTTGAGCTTACGCCGCCCCTACAACCTGAGGGGGATTCGCTTTCGGCACCCTGGGGCGATCCGGGGGCGTACAGCCCGCTCATAGCGTGGAGCCATGACCACGCCAGTCTGCGCGACCGCTTCCAGGGCGGCGACGTACCCGTCCTTCTCATCGTACGTACGGGCGCGGGGGCCCGTACTGCTGCGGACCGCCCGCTCCCTCACGGCGAACCCGTGCGACGCCGAGGACCTCCTCCAGACCGCGCTCACCAAGACGTATGTCGCCTGGGACCGTATAGAGGACCACCGGGCACTCGACGGCTATGTGCGGCGCGCACTCGTCAACACGCGTACGTCGCAGTGGCGCAAGCGCAGGGTCGACGAGTTCGCCTGCGACGACCTGCCCGAACCCCATGCCGTACCCGAGCCGGACCCCGCCGAGCGCCAGGTCCTGCACGATGCGATGTGGCGCGCGATCATGCGGCTCCCGGACCGCCAGCGCGCGATGGTCGTACTGCGGTACTACGAGGACCTCAGCGAGGCCCAGACCGCGGAGGTGCTCGGCGTCTCGGTCGGTACGGTCAAGAGCGCCGTCTCGCGGGCTCTCGGCAAGCTGCGCGACGACCCGGAGCTCGCGCCGGTGCGGTGAGCGGGGTCGGTCGCCGGTCGTCTGGCGTCAGTCGTCCGGCGTTTCGTTCACCTTGCCATTGCAGTGGTGCCAGGTGCACACACCATCCCAGTACTTGCTGCGCATGGTGTTGTGAACCGTGGTGGCCAGATCGGCGAATTCGGCCCGGGTGATGCCCGGGGCTCTGCGACGGGTCTGGGGTGAGTCGACGACTGCCACCGCGGTCACGATGCTGTGGTCGGCCCACACGCAGATCGGGATCCGCATCGGGGCGCTGGATCGCGCCCTCACCGCCGCGAGCCTCAGCAGTTCGGCGTCCTGGCACTTCATCAGGGCGCCGTTGAAGCCCTTCGGGGAGAACGTCTCGCGACTGCCGACCAGTTTGCCCCTGAACCCCGCCGTCCCCGGGTCGACGCCGTGGTCCTGACGGTCATGCCCGCCAGGGGCCGCTGAGGCGTACACCACTCCTCCCGGCGCCAGGGCGACGCCTGCCATGGTCAGTACTTTCCGCCTTGTACTTCCCCACATCACGTCTGTCCCTGTGTGCTGATTCTCGTGTTTCGACCTCAGACGAAGGGGAAGGGTTGCCCGGCACCTGAGGTGGATTCCGGGCACGGAGTCGCCGGGGACAGAGAATGGGCTACCGGAAGGTAGTGACATACCGAGCGGTATGTGCGCAGAATCTCCACACCCTTACTGCCAGGGGTACGGCCAGGGACCGGGCACGTCCCGTTCCCTGACCGAGAGCCGAGAGCTGCGCGCCCACCGGGAGGACGCCGTGCTGAGCACCATGCAGGACGTACCACTGACCGTGACCCGCATCCTGAAGCACGGGATGACGATCCACGGCACCTCACAGGTCACCACATGGACAGGGGAGAGCGAGCCGCACCGGCGCAGCTACCGGGAGCTCGGTGAACGGACCGCTCAGCTGGCGCACGCCCTGCGGGACGACCTCGGGGTCGACGGGGACCAGCGTGTGGCCACTCTGATGTGGAACAACGCCGAGCATGTCGAGACGTACTTCGCCGTGCCCTGCATGGGTGCCGTACTGCACACCCTCAATCTGCGGCTGCCCGTCGAGCAGCTCGTGTTCATCGTCAACCACGCGGCCGACCGGGTCGTGATCGTCAACGGCTCCCTGCTGCCGCTGCTCGCCCCGCTGCTGCCGCATCTGCCGACGGTCGAGCATGTCGTGGTGTCGGGCCCCGGCGACCGTTCGCTGCTGGACGGCGCGAACGCCCAAGTGCACGAGTACGAGGAACTGATCGCCGGGAAGCCGACCTCGTACGACTGGCCCGAGCTGGACGAGCGGTCGGCCGCCGCCATGTGCTACACCTCTGGCACCACGGGCGACCCCAAGGGCGTCGTCTACTCGCACCGCTCGATCTACCTGCACTCGATGCAGGTCAACATGGCCCAGTCGATGGGTCTCACGGACGGCGACACCAGCCTGGTCGTGGTGCCGCAGTTCCATGTCAACGCCTGGGGCCTGCCGCACGCCGTGCTGATGTCGGGCGTCAACATGCTGATGCCGGACCGCTTCCTCCAGCCCGGCCCGCTCGCCGAGATGATCGAGACCGAGCGTCCGACGCACGCCGCCGCCGTCCCCACCATCTGGCAGGGTCTGCTCGCCGAACTCACCGCCAAGCCCCGCGATGTGAGCTGCCTGACCCAGGTCACCATCGGCGGCTCCGCCTGCCCGCCGTCCCTGATGGAGGCGTTCGACAAGCTCGGCATGCGCGTGTGCCACGCCTGGGGCATGACGGAGACCTCTCCGCTCGGCACCATCGCCCGTCCGCCCGCCGATGCCGTCGGCACGGACGCGGAGTTCGGCTACCGCCTTACCCAGGGCCGCTTCCCGGCCGGTGTGGAGGCCCGGCTGCGCGGCCCGGGCGGGGAGTTCCTGCCCTGGGACGGGGAGTCGGCGGGCGAGCTGGAGGTACGCGGCCCGTGGATCGCGGGCGCGTACTACAACGGCGCGGAAGGCGAACCGCACAGGCCCGAGGACAAGTTCAGCGAGGACGGCTGGCTGCGGACCGGGGACGTCGGTGTCATCTGCCCCCGGGGCTTCCTCACGCTCACCGACCGGGCCAAGGACGTCATCAAGTCCGGCGGTGAGTGGATCTCCTCCGTCGAACTCGAGAACGCGCTGATGGCCCACCCCGAGGTCGCCGAGGCGGCGGTTGTCGCCGTCCCGGACGAGAAGTGGGGGGAGCGCCCGCTGGCCACCGTCGTACTCAAGGAGGGTTCGACGGCCGACTACGCGTCGCTGCGGGAGTTCCTGGCCGGGCGGATCGCGAAATGGCAGCTCCCGGAGCGCTGGGCGATCATCGCGGAGGTGCCGAAGACGAGCGTCGGCAAGTTCGACAAGAAGGTGATCCGCAGGCGGTACGCGGACGGCGAACTGGACGTCACGCGGGTGGACTGACCGGCTGACCTGCCTTACGTGGCTTGTGGGAAGCGGAGCCCCTGGCGCGCCTGCCAGGGGCTCGCACCGCTTCGGTCCGTGCCGGTCTTCGGCCCGTCCCCATCCTCAGTTGGTACCGATCTTCGCCAGCAGGTCCACGATGCGGCCCTGCACCTCCGTGCTCGTGGAGCGTTCCGCGAGGAAGAGCACGGTCTCGCCCGCTGACAGCTTCGGGAGTTCGGCCTGGTCCAGGCCCGCCGATGTGTAGACGACCAGCGGGGTTCGATTCAACCGGCCGTTGGCGCGGAGCCAGTCGATGACGCCGGCGCGGCGGCGGCGGACCTGCATCAGGTCCATCACCACCAGGTTCGGGCGCATCTGCTGAGCCAGGGTGACGGCGTCGGTGTCGCCCAGGGCGTGGGCGACCTGCATGCCGCGACGTTCGAGGGTCGCCGTCAGCGCGGTGGCGATGTCCTCGTTCTCCTCGATGAGCAGGACACGGGAGGGGTGCTGCTCGCTGTCCCGGGGAGCCAGCGCCTTGAGGAGTATGGCGGGGTCCGCTCCGTACGCCGCCTCGCGGGTGGCCTGGCCGAGACCGGCCGCGAGGAGCACGGGGACTTCGGCCCCCACGGCCGCCTGGCGCAGCGACTGGAGGGCGGTGCGGGTGATCGGGCCCGTCAGCGGGTCGACGAACAGGGCCGCTGGAAACGCGGCGATCTGCGCGTCGACCTCCTCGCGCGAGTGCACGATCACCGGGCGGTAGCCGCGGTCCGTCAGGGCCTGCTGGGTGGCGACATCCGGAGCGGGCCAGACCAGCAGCCGACGCGGATTGTCCAGCGGCTCCGGAGGCAGCTCGTCGTCCACGGGGAGGGGCGCGGGCTGGTTCGCGATCTCGATCGCGCCACCCGGGCCGTCGAGCAGCTCGGGACCCTCGGCACCCTCGTCCGGGGCACCGATCGCGTAGGCGCGGCCCTCGGGGGGTGCGGCCGGGATCCGCTGCTGGGGGACGGCGGGGGGCTGGGGGTGCGGGCGGGCGCCCGTCTCGGCCGCGTCGTCGTCGGGCCGGGTGGCCAGCTTGCGGCGGCGCGCGGCCAGCGGCTGGTTGCCGCCGAGCGAGCGGCCCTGGGTCTGGCTCTGGGTCTGGCCCTGGGGCTGCGTCTGGGATTGTGCGGCCTGCTGGGCGAACGCCACGCCCTGGCCCAGCGTGCGCACGCTGAACGACCTGCCCTGTGAGGCGTCGGCCGGCAGCGGCGGGGCCTCGGCGGGCAGCGGCTGCGCCGTTCGCTGGGGAGCGGGCAGCGGCAGGACGCCGGTCTCCGGCTGCTCCGCCTTGTCCGCGTTGTTCGTCGCCGGGACTTCGGGGCTCAGGGGATGAGGCTGCGGAGGGGTGTGATCGCCGTGTACGGAGTCGTCGGCATCCTGACGGCCCTTGTGATCCTCGTGCTCCTCGTGGTCGTCGCGGACGTCGCGCTCTGCGTGCGGAGCGGCGGCGACAGCCCGGTCCGCCTCGGCGGGCGGCAGGGCGAACGCGCTCCGGGACTCCCCGGGTTCCTGCGCCTGCGGCTGTGCCTGTGCCTGTGGTTGTGCCTGTGCTGTGCCCAGTGCGCGGCGCGCACGTCGGCCCGCGGGCTCCAGCGCCGCCGCGCCGAGCTCGGGGGCCGCGGAGTCCTCAACGGGGGCGGACGCGGGTACGGACGCCGAGGGCAGCGCGGGCAGCGCCGCTTGGGCGGCGGCAACCCGGCGCGCGCGGCGGCCCGTCGGCTGGGGCGGGGCGAGGGCCTCGGGGCCGACGCCCTGGGGCGGGACCACCGGACCCAGCGCCGGGCGGACCGCGTCGCCTTCGGCAGCGGCCTCGGCTGGGCTGGGCCGCCCGCGGCGGCGACCGGTACCGGCGGTGGGCCCGGTGGTACCGGACGCGACGGCGACGACGGCGGACGGCTCACCCGAAGGCCCGGGTGTTTCGGGCGCCTCCGGTGCCATGGGGCTCTCGAGGAACGCGTCCGTGCTCGCCCGGCGCGCCCGCCGCCGACCGCCACCGGATGCCTCGACGGCGGCGGGCTCGGCCGGTACGAGCTCGGCCGGAGCCTCAGGAGCCGCGGGCACGATCCCCGCGCCCTCACCGAGCGGCACTTCGAGCACGTACGCGCTCCCGCTCATCCCCGGCACCTCGTGCGTCTGGAGCAGACCGCCGTGGGCCAGCACGATCCCCCGCACGATCGGCTCATGCACCGGGTCGCCCCCGGGGTACGGGCCGCGTACCTCGATCCGTACGACATCGCCGCGCTGCGCCGCAGCCACCACGATCGTGGAGTCGACGTAACCGCCGCCGGCGGACGCCACGACCCGGGTACGCCCGGTCGAGTCGACCCCGGCGACATCCGCGATCAGATGGGCCAGCGCGGTCGCCAGCCGGGTGGCGTCCACCTCGGCCTCGATCCGCGGGGCGTGCACGGCGAACTGGGCCCGCCCCGGGCCGATGAGCTCCACCGCGCCTTCGACACCGGCCGCGACCACTCCGTCGAGCAGCGCCTTGGCCCGCTGGAGCGGCTCCGCGCCCGAGTCCAGGCGCTGGAAACCGAGCACGTTGTCGACCAGCGTGGTCATCCGGGCGTAGCCGGCGGCCAGGTGGTGCAGTATCTGGTTCGCCTCGGGCCAGAGCTGTCCCGCCGGGTCGGCGGCCAGCTTGCCGAGCTCGCCGCGCAGCTCCTCCAGCGGTCCGCGCAGCGAATCGCCGAGCACCGCGGTCAGCTGGCTCAGCCGGGCGTTCGCCGCGCTCTCGCGCTCCGCGCACTCCTCGGCCTCGGTCGCGTACCGCTCGGTCCGGTCCGCCAGCTCCGCGGTGTGCTGCTCGGTCAGCGCGGCCAGCTCGGCGGTGTGCTTCTCGGCCAGCGCGGTGACCTCGGTGTCGTGCCGCTCCTCGCGTTCGGCGATCTCCTCGGTGTGCTTGGTCAGCAGCTCCTCGTAAGGCCGCCGGTCCGTGAACGTCATCACCGCGCCGACCAGCAGTTCCCCGTCCCGCACCGGGGCCGTGGTCAGATCGACGGGGATCTTCTCGCCGCTCTTCGCGTACAGCACCTGCCCGCGCACGCGGTGCTTGCGCCCCGACTTGAGGGTGTCGGCGAGTGGTGAGTCCTCGTACGGGAACGGCTCGCCGTCCGGCCGCGAGTGCAGGATCAGCGTGTGCAGCTCCCGGCCGCCGAGGTCGCTGGCGCGGTAGCCGAGGATCTGCGCCGCTGCCGGGTTCACCAGCACCACGCGGCCGTCGGTGTCCGTGCCGACGACGCCTTCGGCGGCGGCCCGCAGGATCATCTCGGTCTGGCGCTGGGAGCGGGCGAGTTCGGCTTCGGTGTCGACGGTGCCGGAAAGATCGCGGACGACGAGCATGAGCAGCTCGTCGCCGGTGTAGCTGCCCGCGCCGCCCATACCGCCGGCGAAACCGCCATTGCCGCCGCCGTTGGCCGCCGCGTACGCCTGCCGGCCGTCTTCCAGGCTGGCGCTGGTCACCTCGACGGGGAACTCGTCGCCGTCGGTACGCCGCGCGATCATCCGGGTCGGCTTGGTCCTGCCCCGCTCGTCGGCGGAGTCGGGCCGCCGCATCGAGCCCGGGATCAGCTTGGAGTCGAAGGACGGAAGGAGGTCGAGCAGCCCTCGCCCCACCAGTGCCGTACCCGGTGTCTCGAACATCTCCAAGGCGATGGTGTTGGCGTTGACCACCGTGCCGTTGCAGTTGACGAGTACGAGCCCGTCCGGAAGGGCGTCGAGTATGGCTGCGAGGCGAGCAGCGCCTCGGGATGGCCTGCTGCTCACGACGACGCTTCCTCCCTGACCTACTGCGTTCTGCGGACGGCCGGCCCCATCTTCCCTCTCGGACCGGGACCTGCCACTGAAGGAGTCTAAAGGCAGGGGATGGCCATACGGCGGTGGATGAGGGGGAGCTCTCACTGAGGTTGTGTGTACGGGCGCACCCGCGGCGCTCCCTCTGGTACGGGTACCCGTGCCGACCGGACGCCCTCTAGCGCCCTGCCTGCCCCGCCCTGCCCTGGCTTGGCCTGACCAGGTCGTCGCGGCCGGCCTGGCACGGCCGGCTACGACCTGGCGGTCGGCAGCACCGGCTCCATCGCCCGCCACCGGCCGATCTCGCAGCCGTTGCGACGGGCGAAGGAGGCGTCCACGGGCTTGCCCCGCCACGTTCCCTTGACGTGAGCCGTCGCCGGGCCCCCGTACTGCTGCGGGCACATCCTGTCCTCGCCCACCGGAGCGAAGGGGTCCTTCCCGCCTTCGCCCAACCGATCCAGCCGGTCGCAGGCCGCCTTCGCCGCGGGGTGCGAACCGCCCGCCGGGCCGCAGGTCAGCTCGTACGTGCCATCGGCCCTCGGGTTGCCGGTCCGCGCGGTGGTCACGATGAGCCGGTCGGAGGACTCCTCCGGCTGGAGCAGGGGCAGCGGGAGTGCCTGTTCTTCGGCGGGGGCCGCGGCCGGAGCCGTCCCCCCGGACGGGTCCGCGGACGCGTCCGCACCAGGCACGACGGCGAGGAGAGTGGCCACGGATGCCGTGGCGGTCAGGGCGAGACGGCGCAGCATGGATGCTCCTGGATGGTCATGGTTGAGGGGCGGCCGACCGCCCCGGCATCTCTAACGCTCCGCACGCCCGCGCGTTGCGCAAACCGGACTCACCCGAGTGGACCTCCTCAGTCACGTTCCCGCCTCAGCCCCCGGCCCCGCGGGCCGGGTGCGTCCGCGTCCGCGCGGTCCACCGGCACGCGGAGAATGTTCTTTGCTCCGGAGCCCGCGTGACTAGTACCGTGGGGAGCGATTGGTGACGGGCCACCCGGCTGTGTCATCATCTGCACACACCACTCGCGCTCGCGCGGGTGTGCTGGAGGCGTCGCCTAGTCCGGTCTATGGCGCCGCACTGCTAATGCGGTTTGGGTCTTAAAGCCCATCGAGGGTTCAAATCCCTCCGCCTCCGCACCAACACCGAAGCCCCGGCCCGACGGCCGGGGCTTCGGTCGTTCCCGGGGGGCGCGCGCCCGGTTCGCCGGCCGGTCGCGCCAGGTGGGGGCGCGGATACGCTTGTCCAGGCATATGTGCAGGTCAGAGTGGGTGCGGCTAATGGATTTCGTCTGACGGCGCAGGTCATGTAATGTTGTTCCCGCAACGCCGACCAGGCAGAAAAGCCCGGGAAGCCAAGCACTCGTAGCTTAACGGATAGAGCATCTGACTACGGATCAGAAGGTTGCAGGTTCGAATCCTGCCGAGTGCACAACAGATCAGAGGCCCTGTGGAGTGATCCACAGGGCCTCTGGCTTTTGCCTTGACGGCAGTGTTTGACGCCAACCGCCTCAGAGGGCGGTCCGGGTCGAATCAGACGGCTACGAGGACACCGGCCGCGCCGTCATCATCATCATCCGGATCGTTGCCGTGACCCCTCAGCGCGTCGCCGACACGATCGAAGGCGGAGCGCTGTGAGTCGAGCCGGACGAAGGTGTAGATGTACGTGGTCACGCGGATCGAGCTGTGGCCGAGGACTTCCATGATCATGCGGCCGTCGGCGCCCTGTTCGTGAAGTAGCGAGGCGCAGGTCGTGGAAGCGGACCTTGCGGAAGGCGGCGCGGCTGCCCAGGTGGATCTACGCCGTCAGCCTGTGGAGGACGTGCTGGAGCGCGTGGAAGCGGCTCTACGTGT
This sequence comes from Streptomyces sp. NPDC127084, assembly GCF_042724175.1. Taxonomy (NCBI): domain Bacteria; kingdom Bacillati; phylum Actinomycetota; class Actinomycetes; order Kitasatosporales; family Streptomycetaceae; genus Streptomyces; species Streptomyces sp. NPDC127084. The sequence goes on along the minus strand of NZ_JBHXFA010000063.1, from coordinate 14,633 downwards.
GCGACTGGATCGGCAGGCGTTGGTACGCAAGCGCCGTTCCCTGGGGGGCTGCACGGATCGGCGCACTTGGGTGCGTATCGAGCGGCGGGGATTCGAGCGGATCGGCCCGTAGGGCTGGAACGGGACCGAGGCCGCTGCCGTTCTGCAGGGGTCACGATGCCCGAGTGGCAACAGGGCGTGGCGTGAGCCGGGCGAGCCGGTGATGTGGCGTGCGGATGAGCTGGAGCACTTCGCGATGCCGAAGGTGGCATGCAGGCTGTAGCCGTCGCCCTGGTCGTCCCGGGTGGCCTGGTGCCAGAAGCCGCGGGGGATGTGCATCACGTCGCCTGGCTCCATGACGCCCCGCCACACGATCTCAGAGCTAGGCTGAACTACAGCCAGGTTCGGGCAAATTCACGTCACAGTGACGAATACGGCAAGGCGGCAGAGGCCGTTTCGTGTCCACTGGACCAGGTGTGGACCGCCACTGGCGGCGAGGGACCCGGAGGGCGGGGAACGAGCAGGTCAACCGCGGTGAAGGCGCTTCCCTCAGCACTCTCTTGAAAACCGCTAGGTCCTGCTGTCCGGTTCGGTCCAGTGGCCACAGCCTTGGCCGGACAGCCAGAGAATCCACTCGCACTAGCGAATCATTATTATTCGTCCAATTTGCTGAGAATAAGTGACGTTACGGTCGAATATGACGATCGATCGGGTGCACACCGGCCAAGCTCGCCCCTGGGTCCGGACACGGATTCACAGAACGATCGGTTCAGGAGAGCTGTATGAAATCTGTAAATAGGGCTGAGTTTCCGCTGGGGCCGCTTCCCCGCCGAGGCAAGTGGATGACCGGCGGCACGGTCGCCGCACTCGCGCTGGTCATGGGCACCGGGCTGATGAGCCCGGCCGTCGGTGCGGCCGCAGCTCAGGAGACGGGTGATCGTGCGGGTGCGTCGGACCGCGCGAGCGGCGGAGGCGGCGGGTGCAGGGGCGGGGCGCGCTACGGCGATTTCGAGGCTCTTGCAAGCTGGCTGGACGGCTACAGGGGAAGCTGCAAGAGAGGACCGACCGGGCCGACCGGGCCGACCGGGCCGACCGGGCCGACGGGCGCTCAGGGGCAGACGGGCACTCAGGGGCAGACGGGCGCTCAGGGGCAGACGGGTCCCACCGGTCCCACGGGTCCTACGGGTCCCACGGGTCCTACAGGCTCCATCGGTGTCACTCGGATGGACGGGCCGGTCGTAGTCGTGCCGGCCGGTGGGTCCAATTTCAGCATCGCGACATGTCCGGCCGGCCAGACAGCGGTCAGCGGCGGTTGGGGCTCCGACTTCGGGGTCATCCCAGGAAACTCTGAACAGGTCACGACCAACACTGCCGGAGACAGCTGGCAAATCATCGGTGACAACCCGACCGACGAGAACGCAAGTATCTTCGCCATCGCGTACTGCTCGCCCTGACGGGGCGCAGGGGCACGCAGCGCGGGCAGCTCGCTCCGCTGAGCGGGGGTGGTTCGGCCGATGCCGTACCACCCTCGTCGTCAGGCGTGCTCATGCGCGGGAGCTGCCTCGGCGGTGCTGTTCGGCGAGCAGCCGCCAGGCCGTCGGTGTCGAGGCGACAGGGCCGAAGACTGCTGCCCGTTCCCGTAGCACGACCAGATCCGCGACGGCCTCACCGCCGTCGGCGAGTTTCACCGCCAGGTCAGTGACGATCCGGCCCGGATCATGACCGGTCCCGCGCGGCCGAAGGGGTCCGAGCGCGAAGGAGCATGCGGCGGTCAGCCCGGTGGCATCGGCGAGATCCGCCAGCAACTGTGCCCCGGCATGCCCGACCACCCCCAAACCATCGGCGGTTGCAGGTTCGAATCCTGCCGAGTGCACACAGATCCCTGAGCGCCGACTTGGCGAAAATTCGCAAAAGTGTCTTGCGGAGATGGAGTCTGTGCGTCCATTTATCTGCGAGATTCCGAGCCTTCCTCCGGCTGGGTTACATTTGCAAACATTGCGCCGTTGCTTTGGGGCGTCTCGATGTAGTGCCCCCGGTCAGTGGCCATGATGGTGCCTCAACTGCCCGCACCCCCAGGAGATTCCATGTCGAGTGTGGTGGCCTGTGCCCAGGATTCACGTCCCGGTCGGATCAGCGGACTGATCACGGTGATCGTCATCGTGCTGGTCCTGTCGCCGCGTGCCGCGGAAGTCGTCGGAGCGTATGTGAACGCGATGGCGCTCGCGGGGGTGTTGGCGGGTGGGGGTACGGCGGTGGCGTACCGCAACCGCGGCAACCGTCCGGCTCAGCCGTCCACCGGCTGAGGGTGCTCGAACAGTTGGAGGACGCCGCCGACGGAGAAGCACAGTGCGCCGGTGAGCGTGCCCCAGTTGGCGATTCCGGCGTTGACCAGGCTGCCGGTGCTCGGGATGGTGAAGTCGGCCAGGGCTGAGATCATGAAGAGCACGGAACCAGCCTGGTTGACCGCCACGATCCACCAGCCGAGGTCGTGCGGCCGGACGTCCGGGTGGCCGTGGCACACCTCCTCCAGGGCGAGGTGTCCCGAGATGAGGAACAGCAGGCAACCCACCATGTCGGGGGCCCAGACCAGTCGGTTGGCCTGCTGGGCGGAGAGGCCGTGGAGGAACGAGTCCAGCAGGTTGAGGCCGAACACCAGGGTCCCGGCGAACAGGACGAACGTACTGAGCCAGTCGATCCGCATCGGCTCGTAGCTCCACCAGCGCCAGCCGCGGGTCTCCAATGTGTCGGTGGTACCCAGCGCGGGCGCGTTGATCGTCTGGAGCAGTGACGCATAACCGCCCGCGTTGAAGAACAGCCCGCCTGCGAAGTAGACCAGCGCGCTGGTCCGCGCGGAGCCGCCGGCGAGGGCGATCGCCGCGCCGGCGGCGAACAGCGCACCGCCGATCGTGAAGGCCACCGCCGCCGTGGTGTTGAGGGTCCGCAGCCTGCCGATGGCCGTCGCGTCGGCGGGCCGCTGGACGTCCTGCGCTTCCGCGGTGGCGGCCCTGACCCTCAGCGTGCCTCGTTTACGTGCCGCACGGGACTCCCACACCGCGATGCCACCCGCGGCCGGGCGCCAGGTCAGCCTGGTGGTGAACGGTCCTGCGCCTTCGGCCCGTTTCTCGATGTGACCCACGCCGCCAGCGTAGGAGCGGGTGCGGCGCGGGCCGGGCAGCGGACAGTCCGACACGCGACGTGACGCGAACACCCGACACGACGTCGGAAGGAGACTCCGGCCGCCCTTAGCGTGGTGGGCATGGGTGGTGACACAGGCGGGCGGTGGCGGTTCCGCGGGATGGGCTGGGACCGGGACGCCGTGCCCGTGCTGCGATGGCGGCGGGGGGCTGAGCGGCGGGACAGCAGGCTCGGATACGGGCGGGAGCTCGGGTTCCGGGCCGTCGGGGCGCGGGGGTGTCTGGGGGCCCGGGGGAACGCCTGTCCGCTCGGGGCCGTGGTGCCGGGACGCAGCACGGGAGGGCGGTGCCCGGAATGCGCGCGGCTGGACCGGGCGCATTCGGTGGCCGCCGACACTATCGCCGACGATCCGCGGCCGTACCGGGTGTATCTGGCCTGGTTCGGGCCGGGGCTGGTGAAGGTGGGGATCACCGCGGAGGAGCGGGGCGGCGCGCGGCTGCTGGAGCAGGGGGCGGTGGTGTTCGGCTGGCTGGGGCGCGGACCGCTGATGGCGGCGCGGCGTACGGAGGAGCTGTTGCGGGCGGCGCTCGGGGTGCCGGACCGGATCCCCTACGCGCAGAAGCGGGCGGTACGTGCCCTGCTGGCGCCCACAGCGGCGGAGCGGGCGGCGGAGCTTGTGGCGCTGCACGCGCGCGCCGTCGTCCTCGACGCGCTGCCCGAGGCGCTGGAGCGGGTGCCGTTCCAGGCCGTTGACCATATGGGTGTGTTCGCGCTCGACGGGGTCCCGGCGGCTTCGGCCGTCGTACGGGAGCTGGTGGACGGTGGGACGGTCGCCGGGCGGCTGGTGGCCGCGGCCGGGCCCGATCTGCATCTGGCCGGTGCCGACGGGCGGATCATCGTGGTGGACACCCGGGTGATGTCCGGCTGGGAGCTGGTCGCGGCCGATCCGCGGGATGCCGTCACCGTCCCGTTGGAGGACCTGCCGCGGGGGGTTCAGGACGGGCTCTTCTGAGCCGGCCGACCGCTCGGTAAAGACTCGGATCCCTTTGGTCTGGAAGCCTGGACACCGTATCGACGCACGTCGGAGGGTGGTTGGCATGAGCGATCAACTCGTGGCGGGGATCGAACCGCCCTACTACACCGTCGTGTTCACCTCCCGGCTGCGGCCCGAGGGCGATCAGGACGCATACGCCGAGACGGCCCGGCGCATGGCGGAGCTTGTCGCCGAGGTGCCGGGCTTCCTCGGATACGAGTCCGCCCGTACGCCCGGAGGGCTCGGGATCACCGTCGGCTACTTCCGGGACGAGGACTCCATCGCGGCCTGGCGGATGAACCTGGAGCACCAGCGCGCACAGCGGCAGGGCCGTGCGGAGTGGTACGAGCGGTACAGCGTCCATGTGGGCCGGGTGGAACGGAGCTACGGCCATGTGCACGCCGAGTAGCGGCATCGGCTGCCACGGAAGCGAAGCGGTCGGGGATGAGACCGCGGCCGTACGGGACTTCTGGGAGCGGCTCGGACTGCCAGGCCTCGTGGACGTCCATACGCACTTCATGCCCAAGCGGGTGCTGGACAAGGTGTGGGCGTATTTCGACTCCGCCGGCCCGCTGACCGGTCTCGAGTGGCCCATCGCCTATCGCGAGGAGGAGGACCGCCGGGTCGCCCTGCTGGCGGGGTTCGGGGTGCGGGCCTTCACCTCGATGCTCTATCCGCACAAGCCGGGTATGGCCGAGTGGCTCAACGGCTGGTCCGCCGGTTTCGCCGCCCGTACCCCCGGCTGCCTCCACACGGCGACCCTCTATCCCGAGCCGGGAGTGGAGCGCTATGTCCGCGAGGCGGTGGAGAGCGGGGCGCGGGTCTTCAAGTCCCATCTCCAGGTGGGGGCGTACGACGCCAACGATCCGCTGCTCGACCCGGTGTGGGGGCTGCTCGCCGAGGCACGCGTCCCGGTGGTGATGCACTGCGGCTCCGGTCCGGCGCCCGGTAAGCACACCGGGCCTGAGCCGATCGGACGGCTGCTCGCGCGCCATCCCGGGCTGCCGCTGATCGTGGCGCATATGGGGATGCCCGAGTACACCGACTTCCTGGACCTGGCGGAGCGCTACGGGGAGGTTCGCCTCGATACGACGATGGCGTTCACGGACTTCAGTGAACGCTTCAGCCCGTTCCCGGTGAGCGAGGGCGGGCGGCTCGCGGATCTGGGGGAGCGGGTGCTGCTGGGTACGGACTTCCCCAACATCCCGTATCCGTACCTGCACCAGTTGGAGGCGCTGGAGCGGCTGGCGGAGCGGTTGGGGCTCGGCGATGACTGGCTGCGATCGGTCTGCTACGGGAACGGAGCGCGGATGTTCCTGTGAGGTTCTCAGGAAATTCACAGGAAGTGGAAAGGTGGCTCTCACGGCTCTGCCCCAAGGTGAGCACATGACGACGACCTCCCCCCAGGGACGTACCGAAATGCGCAGGCCGGACGGTGGCCCCGTCCGGGTGCTCGTCGTGGACGACGAGACCTCGCTCACCGAACTGCTCTCCATGGCCCTCCGCTACGAGGGGTGGGAGGTGTGCAGCGCCGGCGACGGCGCGGGTGCGATGAGCAGGGCACGCTCCTTCCGGCCCGACGCCGTGGTCCTGGACATGATGCTCCCGGACATGGACGGGCTCGCCGTGCTCGGCAAGCTGCGCCGGGAACTGCCTGATGTGCCCGTGCTGTTCCTCACGGCCAAGGACGCCGTCGAGGACCGGATCGCGGGTCTCACCGCGGGCGGTGACGACTACGTCACCAAGCCGTTCAGTCTGGAGGAGGTCGTGGCGCGGCTGCGCGGGCTGATCCGGCGCTCCGGGGCGGCCGCCGAGCGCAGCGAGTCGATGCTCGTGGTCGGCGATCTCGTGCTCGACGAGGACAGCCACGAGGTGACCAGGGGCGGTGTCGGCATCCATCTCACCGCCACCGAGTTCGAGCTGCTGCGCTATCTCATGCGCAATCCACGGCGGGTGCTCAGCAAGGCGCAGATCCTCGACCGGGTGTGGTCGTACGACTTCGGCGGGCAGGCCAACGTGGTCGAGCTCTACATCTCCTACCTCCGGCGCAAGATCGACGCCGGACGCACGCCGATGATCCACACCCGGCGCGGCGCCGGCTATCTGATCAAACCGGGCGAATAGACCCGGATTGGGAGCGCCCGCGGGGGCGAGGGAACTTGAGGAGCAATACCGCATGATCCGCATGCGCAGGCCCGGACGGTGGTCCCTGCGGACCCGGTTGGTCGTGTCCGCACTCGCGCTGATCGCGGTCGCGACCGCGGTGATCGGCACGGTCACCACGGTCGCGCTGAGCCACCATCTGTACGGCCAGCGGGAGAGGCAGGTACATGACCTCGCGCTGCGCGCAGGTGGCCCCCCGCCCGGCGCACGGGGCATGGCACCGCCGCCCCGGGAACCGCTCGGCTTCGTGACCAGCGGTGGAGCCCCGATCAACGCCGTCGGCGCGGAGGTGGACGCCAACGGCCGGGTCGCTGAGGGCGTGGTCTCGATCCAGAAGCAGAACGCCGACGGGCCGAAGCTGGACGCCCGCGATCTGTCGGCCGCGGAGCTGGCCGCGCTGGCGAAGGTGCCCCGCGACCGCGATTCGCACACCGTGGAGGTGCCGGGTCTCGGCGACTACCTCGTCGAGTACGGGGAGGGCAAGAGCGGCTCCTTCCTGGTCGGTGTCCCGCTCGCCGAGGTGCAGAGCACCGTCAGCACGCTCATCGTCGTGGAGCTCTGCGTGACCGCCGCCGGTCTGATCGCCGCCGCGCTGGCGGGCGGTTCCCTGGTCGGCGTCGCGCTCAAGCCGCTGCGCCGGGTCGCCACGACCGCCACCCGGGTATCCGAACTCCCCCTGCACAAAGGCGAGGTGGCGCTGCCTGAGCGCGTCCCGGACGCGGAGGCCGATCCGCGCACCGAGGTCGGACAGGTCGGCGCGGCGCTCAACCGCATGCTCGACCATGTCCACTCCGCCCTCCACGCCCGCCAGGTGAGCGAGACGCGGGTACGCCAGTTCGTCGCCGACGCCAGCCATGAGCTGCGCACCCCGCTCGCCTCGATCCGCGGATACGCCGAACTCCCGCGCCGCAGCCGCGAGGAGACCGGACCGGACACCCGGCACGCGCTGGGGCGGATCGAGTCCGAGGCCGAGCGGATGGCCGGCCTGGTGGAGGATCTGCTGCTGCTGGCCCGGCTGGACAGCGGTCGTCCGCTCTCGTACGAGGAAACCGATCTCACCATGCTCGTCGTGGACGCGGTGAGCGATGCCCGGGCTGCGGGCCGGGAGCACAACTGGCGCCTCGCGCTGCCCGAGGAGCCCGTGAAGGTGTGCGGCGACGGCGCCCGGCTGCACCAGGTGCTGGTCAATCTGCTGGCGAACGCCCGTACCCACACCCCGCCGGGCACCACGGTCACCGCCTGTGTACGCCCGCTCGACGGGGGGCGGGAGGTCGCCCTCGAGGTCCGGGACGACGGGCCCGGCATCCCCACCGCGCTGCTCCCCCATGTCTTCGAGCGCTTCGCACGCGGTGACGCCTCCCGGTCGCGGGCGGCGGGCAGCGTGAGCTCGACCGGGCTGGGCCTCGCGATCGTGCAGGCCGTGGTGTCCGCGCACGGCGGGGCGGTCTCGGTGGAAAGCGTGCCGGGGAGCACGGTGTTCACGGTCCGGTTGCCGCGTGAGCAGTCACCACTGCCAGCGACGGCTTCCTGACCTTCGCGGCCGTCGCAGGCCTGTGCTGCCTGCTCGGTCCTCGCCGCCTTCGGGCTCTCGGCCGTACCCCTTCTCCGCGGCGCCGCACGACTCATAGTCGTCCCACAGGCTCACCACACAGCCGTGACAGGCGCTCTGGCGAGAGTCGTGGCTATGCGAACCGACATTGCACTGGGCACCCTGCCGGCACGGGAGCATCTGCCCGTCGGGGCAGCAGGCACTCCCGTACTGGACGTCGTGATCCCCGTCTACAACGAAGAGAAGGACCTGGAGCCCTGTGTGCGGCGGCTCCACGACCATCTGGCACGCACGTTCCCGTACGGGTTCAGGATCACCGTGGCCGACAACGCGAGCACCGACCGTACTCCCGAGATCTCGGCGGCGCTCGACGCGGCGCTTCCCGAGGTGCGGGCGTTCCGGCTGGAGCAGAAGGGGCGCGGGCGGGCCCTGCGGACCGTCTGGGGCGCGTCCGACGCTCCCGTACTCGCGTATATGGACGTGGACCTGTCCACCGACCTGAACGCCCTGCTGCCGCTGGTCGCACCGCTGATCTCCGGCCACTCGGACCTGGCGATCGGCTCGCGGCTGGCGCGGTCGTCGCGGGTGGTCCGGGGGCCGAAGCGGGAGTTCATCTCGCGGTCCTACAACCTGATCCTGCGGGGATCGCTCCAGGCGCACTTCTCCGATGCCCAGTGCGGCTTCAAGGCCATCCGGCGGGATGTGGCCGAGCGGCTGCTGCCGATGGTCGAGGACACCGGCTGGTTCTTCGACACCGAGCTGCTCGTCCTCGCCGAACGGGCGGGGCTGCGCATCCACGAGGTGCCGGTGGACTGGGTGGACGACCCGGACTCCACCGTGCACATCGTCAGCACGGCGGTCGAGGACCTCAAGGGTGTCTGGCGGGTGGGCAGGGCCCTGGCCTCCGGCGCGCTGCCACTCGACCGGCTCGCCCGGCCGTTCGGCGACGACCCGAGGGACCGGGAGATCAGCGGAGTGCCGCGCGGACTCGCCCGGCAGCTGGTGGGCTTCTGCGTGGTCGGGGCGCTGTCGACGCTGTTCTATCTGCTCCTCTACTCCCTCTTCCGGCTGGGCTTCGGGCCGCAGCTCGCGAACGCCGGCGCTCTGCTGGTCTCCGCCGTCGCCAACACGGCGGCCAACCGCCGGCTCACCTTCGGCGTACGCGGCCGGGAGCGGGCACTGCGCCACCAGGCCCAGGGCCTTGTGGTCTTCGGTATCGGCCTCGCCTTGACGAGCGGTTCGCTCGCCCTTCTCGACGCGGTCGCCGGCGACGCCTCCCACAGCACGGAGCTCGCGGTCCTGGTCATCGCCAATCTCGCGGCGACGGTGGTGCGGTTCGTGCTGCTGCGGGCGTGGGTGTTCCCGGACCGCCGGGAGAGCAGGGAGCGCGGGGAGAGCGAGGGCGAGGCGGTGTACGCACCTGTGGCCGATCCCCCGACCGAGCCCGTACCGGCGATGAGCGCGTACGCCGGGCACCGCGAGGACGGCGAGTACGGCCACCACGCCCCGGCGCAGCCGGGCTGGTACGGCGGGCAGTACGGACACCACGGCCAGTACGGCCAGTACGGCCGGCACGACGAGAACAACGGGCAGTACGAGTACGGCGCGCCCACCACGAGCACGAGCACGAGGAATCACGGATGACGACGGCACCACAGGGCAACGACGGTCCGCGCGAGCACGGCATGCCCGGCGCCGATACGCCGCCGGCACCGGGCTGGGCCTTCCGGAAGCGGGACACCGCAGCCGCCACGGCGGCGTCCGCCGCGTACGCGGCACCGGGGCCCGCCCTCGCGCCGGAGCCCCTGGGGGCACGTCCCGCCACGGGCGGCCGGGCCTCGGCCGCCGCCGGCCGGCTCGCCCGCGTCTGGTGGGGCCGGTCCGATGACGCCACCTGGGCACGGCCCGCGCTGCTCGGCCTGCTGCTGCTCACCGCGGTGCTCTACTTCTACAACCTCAGCTCGTCCGGCTACGCCAACTCCTTCTACTCCGCGGCGGTGCAGGCGGGCAGCGAGAGCTGGAAGGCGTTCTTCTTCGGCTCGTCCGACGCCGGGAACTCCATCACTGTGGACAAGCCCCCGGCCGCGCTCTGGCCGATGGCCCTGTCCGTACGCCTGTTCGGCCTCGGCTCCTGGCAGATCCTGGTGCCCGAGGTGCTCATGGGTGTGGCAGCGGTCGGAGTCCTGTACGCCGCCGTCCGCCGGCGTTTCAGCGCCGCCGCCGGACTGATCGCGGGCGGCGTGCTGGCCCTCACCCCGGTCGCCGCGCTGATGTTCCGCTTCAACAACCCCGACGCGCTGCTCGCCCTGCTGATGACGGTGGCGGTCTACTGCGTACTGCGCGCCCTTGAGGACGCCCGGACGAAGTGGCTGCTGTGGGCCGGTGTCGCGGTGGGCTTCGCGTTTCTCACCAAGACCCTCCAGGCTTTCCTCATCCTCCCGGCCCTCGCGCTGGTGTACGGGGTGTGCGCGCCCACGACCCTGCGGCGGCGGCTGGGCCAGCTCGCACTCGCGGGCGGTGCGCTGATCGTATCGGCCGGCTGGTGGGTCGCGATCGTCGAACTGTGGCCCACGGCCTCGCGCCCGTATATCGGAGGCTCGCAGTCCAACAGCTTCCTGGAGCTCACCTTCGGCTACAACGGCTTCGGCCGGATCAGCGGCGACGAGCCCGGCAGCGTGGGCGGCGGCGGTGGGCGCGGTGGCGGCGGTGGCGGTTGGGGCGAGACCGGCATCGGGCGGATGTTCAGCGACGGCAGCGGCGGCCAGATCTCCTGGCTGCTGCCCGCCGCGCTGATCCTGCTGATAGCCGGGCTCGTAATCACCTGGCGCGGCCGTGCCCAGCGGGCCGACACCGCGTGGGCCGCGTTCCTGCTCTGGGGCGGCTGCCTGGTGACGACCGTCGCCGTCTTCAGCTTCATGGCGGGGATCTACCACGACTACTACACCGTCGCGCTCGCTCCGTACATCGCCGCGCTCGTCGGCATGGGGGCGACGATGCTGTGGGAGGAGCGCAGCCGGTTCGAGGCTCGGGCGACACTCGCGGGTACGACGCTGGTCACGGCGGTGTGGGCGTACGTCCTGCTGGACCGGACGCCTGACTTCGTGCCCTGGCTGGGCGTGCTGGTGCTGCTCGGCGGGGTCGCCGCGGCGGCCGGGCTGCTGCTTGCCGGGTCCGGTGGACGGCGGCTGACGCTGGGTGCCGCCGGGCTTGCCTTGGCGACCGCGCTCGCGGGGCCGTTCGCGTACACGCTCTCCACCCTGGACTCCGGTCACCAGGGCTCGATCGTGACGGCCGGACCGGCGTCCGGGCAGCGTGGTCCGGGCGGCGGCCGGGGGCCCGGTGGCCAGGCCGGTGGTCCCGGCGGGGCGGATGGCGGCGGGATGGTGCGGCCGGGCGGCCAGGGCCAGGGTGGTCAGGGCGGCCAAGGCGGTCAAGGCCAAGGCGGTCAGGGCATGATGCCTGGTCAGGGCCAGGGCGGTGGCATGCCCGGAGGCGGTATGGGCCAAGGTGGCGGTATGGGCCAGCCCCCGGCCGGTGGCCAGGGCCAGAACCAGCCCGGCATGGGTCAGGGCGGGCAGGGCCAGAACCAGGGCGGCGGGCAGCGCGGCGGAGGCCGCGGTGGCGGTATGGGCGGTCTGCTCAACGGCGCCCAGGTCGACGCCGCCACCACCGCCAAGCTGAAGGAGGACGCCTCCGACTACACCTGGGTCGCGGCCACCGTCGGCGCCCAGAACGCGGCCAGCTACCAGCTCGCCGCCGAGGAGGCGGTCATGCCGATCGGTGGCTTCAACGGCACAGACCCGTCACCGACCCTCGCGCAGTTCAAGCAGTACGTCGCGGCCGGGAAGATCCACTACTTCATCGCGGGCGGCGGCGGAATGGGCGGCGGCGGCCGGGGCGGAGACAGCGGCAGCAGTAGCACCAGCAGCGAGCTCTCCACCTGGGTCCAGGAGAACTTCTCCCAGGTCACGGTGGGTGACACCACCCTCTACGACCTGACCGACGGGAACTAGCGCTATACAGCGTAAGAGAATCTCCTATACGGTGTACGGGATCAAATCCCGTACACCGTATAGGAGCATGCGATGACGGCGACGGCCGCCGAATCCGGTAACCCCTCCGCCCCCGCCACACCCAGCACCGCACCCACCGGCCCACGCCATCCGCAGCGCTGGCTGATCCTCGGCGTCATCTGCCTCGCCCAGCTCACCGTGCTGCTCGACAACACCGTCCTCAGCGTCGCGATCCCCTCCCTCACCACCGAACTCAACGCGTCCACCGCCGACATCCAGTGGATGATCAACGCCTATTCGCTGGTCCAGTCGGGACTGCTGCTCACCGCCGGCAGTTCCGCCGACCGCTACGGCCGCAAGAAGATGCTCGTCGCGGGGCTCGCGCTCTTCGGCCTTGGCTCACTGGCCGCCGGGCTGGCCCAGGACTCCGGCCAGTTGATCGCCGCACGGGCGGGCATGGGCATCGGCGGCGCGCTGCTGATGACCACCACCCTCGCCGTCGTCACCCAGGTCTTCGACGAGCAGGAGCGGGTCAAGGCCATCGCGCTGTGGGCCACCGTCGGCGCGCTCGGCTTCGCCGCGGGTCCGCTGATCGGCGGAATCATCCTCAACCACTACTGGTGGGGCATGGTCTTCCTGGTCAATCTCCCGGTCGCGCTGATCGGGCTGGTCGCGGTCGTCAAGCTCGTGCCCGAGTCGAAGGACCCGCGGGGCGACCGCCCGGACCTGCTGGGGGCACTGCTCTCGACCATCGGGATGTCCGCGGTCGTATACGCGATCATCAGCGGCCCGGTGGACGGCTGGACCTCCGTGCGGGTGCTGGTCGCTGCGGTGCTCGGGCTCGGCGTGCTCGGTGCGTTCGCGCTGTGGGAGCTGCGCATCCCGCACCCCATGCTCGACATGCACTTCTTCCGCAACCAGCGCTTCACGGGCGCGGTGGCAGGTGCGCTGCTCGTGGTGTTCGGTATGGGCGGTTCGATCTTCCTGCTCACCCAGCACCTCCAGTTCGTGTTGGGCTACGAACCCCTGGAAGCCGGGCTGCGCATGGCTCCGTTCGCCCTCAGTGTGGTGCTGCTGAACCTCACCGGCATCGGCCCCCGGGTCATGGTGAAGCTGGGCACCCCGCTCACGGTGCTGGCCGGGATGACGCTGGTGTCGGGCGGTCTCGCGGCGGTCGCGGTGCTCGGGGGAGGCACGGACGGCAGCTACGGCGGAATGCTGCTCGGGCTGGTTCTGATGGGCGCCGGGCTCGCGCTCTCGCAGCCCGCGATGGCCGCCGCGATCATGAGTGCCATCCCCGCCGAGAAGGCCGGTGTGGGCGCGGGCGTGAACGGCACCCTGGCCGAGTTCGGCAACGGCCTCGGAGTCGCGGTGCTCGGCGCCGTACTGAACTCGCGCTTCGCCGCGCTTGTCGCCGTGTCAGCGGCCTCACTGCCCGCGGCGCTGGCGGCGGCCGACGGCCCGGCGGAACGGGCCCGTATCGCCGATGCCTTCGCCACCAGCCTCCAGACCAGCCAACTGGTGGGTGCGGTGGCCGTGCTGGCGGGCGGTGTGGTGGCGGCGGTACTGCTGCGCAGGGCGGAGAAGACCGGACCCGCCGCTCCGGTGGCCGGGGACGAACCGGTGGCCGCGGCATAGCATCGGCAGCGTCTGTACCGGATGGGTCCAGACGGACCGGAAGGCTGGAGGGTACGCCATGGTGTCGGACGCCGACCGCACGAAGCGCCCGGCGCGGATGAGTGTGTGGCTCGGAGGCAAGGCTCCCAAGGGCCGCAAGGCCGGCCAGCCATCCGGTCTCGACCGGGACAGGATCACCGAGGTGACGGTACGGCTGCTCGACACCGAGGGGCTCGCCAAGTTCTCCATGCGCCGACTCGCCGCGGAGCTGGGCGTCACGGCGATGTCGCTCTACTGGTACGTCGATACCAAGGACGACCTGCTGGAGCTCGCCCTTGACGCGGTGTTCGGTGAGTTGGACCTGTCGAAGGAGGCGGAACGTGGCGACGACACCGACACCGACACGGACACCGACACCGGTGCCGACTGGCGCGACGAGCTGCGCGCGCTGGCGGGGGGATACCGCGGGCTGCTGATCGCCCATCCCTGGATTTCCCCGCTCATCGGCACCTATCTGAACATCGGCCCCCACTCACTGGAGTTCGTCGGGACGGCGCAGCGCATCGTCCGCAGCACGGGACTGCCAACGAGGTGGCAGGGGGCGGCTCTGGGCGCGGTCTTCCAGTTCGTCTACGGGCTCGGCACGGTCGAGGGCCATCTCAAGAAGCGTTGTGCGGACGCGGGGATGACGCTGGAGGAGTACTACGTCGAGGCCATGGGGGCGACCCGCGAGGTGGCGGGTTTCGAACAAGTACTGGAGGACCTGGACGAGATCATGGCGGCTCGGGGCTCCGAGACCGCCGAGGAGATGCTCGAACGGGACTTCGAAGTCGCCCTTGATCTGATGATCGCAGGGATTGAGACGATGACCGCCCGGCACGCGGAGGCTGATTCCGACGCCGACGCGGAGCCTGACGAATCCGCGGGGACCGACGAACCCGCAGTGACCGGCGAGTCCGGCGAGGCGGCCTGACGGGGGCGCAGCTTCCCGAAGGGGTACGACGGGCCTTCCCGTCGTCTCCGTTCCCCGCTCCCCTTCCGGGGGTGCGATGCCCGGTGGGGGGGGAGGGAACGGCACAAACCCCCCCCCCCCCAGCCAAAGAAACACACAAAACAACACCCAACACACCACACACAAGAAGGC
>NZ_JBHXFA010000062.1:6800-38707 GCF_042724175.1 Streptomyces sp. NPDC127084 | reverse complement strand
CACCCCCCACTACAAAAACCTTGTGGGCCCGCCCCCCCCCCGCCCCCCCCCAACGACCCCGCTCCACCAGCGCGGCCACCCCGCTCACCGGTCGCATAGCCTGGCGCCATGACCCCCGAGGCGCTGATACGTGACCACACCATCTACTCCTGCGTGATGGGCTCCCGCGCCTTCGGCCTGGCCACGGACGGCAGCGACACCGACCGCCGCGGGGTCTTCCTCGCCCCCACAGCGCTCTACTGGCGGTTCGACAAGCCTCCGACGCATGTGGAGGGTCCGGCGGACGAGCAGTTCAGCTGGGAGCTGGAGCGCTTCTGCGAACTGGCGCTACGTGCCAACCCGAACATCCTGGAGTGCCTGCACTCCCCGCTCATCGAGCACATCGACGGCACCGGACGCGAACTGCTCGCCCTGCGCAAGGCGTTCCTGTCCCGTCAGGCGCACGAAACCTTCGTGCGCTACGCCTGGGGCCAGCGCCGCAAGCTGGACGCCGATGTACGCCAACACGGGGCGCCCCGCTGGAAGCACGCCATGCATCTGCTGCGCCTGCTGGCGTCCTGCCGCGATCTGCTGCGCACGGGACGGCTGGTCATCGAGGTCGGCGAGGACCGCGAGCGGCTGCTCGCGGTCAAGCGCGGCGAGGTGGCCTGGGCCGAGGTGGAGTCCTGGATGACCCGGCTCGCCGACGAGGCCGACCGGGCCGTCGGCGGCTCCCCGCTGCCCGAGCAGCCGGACCGCCGCCGGGTGGAGGACTTCCTGGTGCGTACCCGCAGGGCGTCCGCGAAAGGCTGAGGGTCAGTCCTGGCGTGCCGCCTGCCGGGGCACCGCGCCGGATTCCCGCGCCAGGCGCACCCGTACGACGAAGTCGTCCAGGGCGGCGAAGGCGGACGGCTCGCCGGGGAGGGCCGTGCGTGCCTGTGCCTCGTCCAACTCCGCGTGCAGTGCGTCGACGTCCGCGCGCACCGACTCGGTGTCGACGACGGCCGGACCGTGCTCGGCCTCCGTCTTGGCCGCGATCAGCTCGGGCAGATAGCCGGGTGCCTTCACCTCCCCGATGAGGGTGGGCAGATGCGCCTGCACCTGCCCGGTACGCATCAGATGGATGCCCGTGAGCAGCGCCCGGAAGGTGTAGAGCAGCGGCTTCAGCTCGCCGCTCTTGCCGAACAGCCGCCACTGGGTGCCCGCGAAACCCCGGTAGTGGTGCGCGTGATGGCTGGTGAGTACACCGGGTGCCAGCGCCACCAGTTCGGCGTGCTCCCGTGTCGTATGGACGACCAGCGGTGACAGCAACTGCTCCAGCACGTAGCCGTTGCGCCGCAGCATCAGACGTACGAACTTGCGCAGGTCATGGGTCACCAGATCGAGCTCGGTGCCGTCCCGGTCCCACATCCGGGACCGGGTCTCCTCCGGCTCGCGCAGCCCCACGAGCCGCTCCACGGGCAGCACGTGAACGCCGCGCAGGTCCACGTCGGAGTCCCGTGAGGGGAACCCGTACAGGTGCGCGCCGGAGACGGTGGCGAAGATCAGCCGATCCGGCTGGTCGGCGACGACAGGGACGAGGTCCAGGCTCAGGGCATCCAGCATGGATCAAGCATCCCAGAGCGCGCCGAGTGTCAGCAGTTCGCTGCGGTACTCGATGCGCTCCGCCCACTCCTTGGGCCAGGCAGCCGCCCCCAGGTGCGCCCCGGCGAACGCCCCGGCGAGGCAGGCGATCGAGTCGGAGTCACCCCGGGTGCAGGCGGCCCGGCGCAGGGCCGGCAGGGGCTGGTCGGGGAAGAGCAGGAAGCAGTGCAGGGCCGTGGCGAGGGCTTCCTCGGCGATCCAGCCGTCACCCGTCGCGATGCACGGGTCGACCTCGGGGTTGGGTTCGCGCAGAGCCGCCGCCAGGCGTTCCAGCACGGCGAGGCATTCGTCCCAGCCGCGCCGGATGAAGTCCTCGGGGGTGGCGTCATGGGCGCGGGTCCACAGGTCGCCGAGCCAGCGGTGGTGGTAGCGGGAGCGGTTCTCGTACGCGTACGAGCGCAGCCTGCCGACCAGGCCGAGTGGTTCCGCGCCCTGGGCGAGCAGGAACACCGCGCGTGCAGTGAGGTCGGAGGCGGCGAGTGCCGTGGGGTGTCCGTGGGTGAGTGCCGCCTGGAGTTGTGCGGCGCCCGCGCGCTGCCCCTCGCTCAGCCGGGGGACGAGTCCGACCGGCGCGACGCGCATATTGGCCCCGCAGCCCTTGGAGCCGATCTGGCTGGCGTCCTGCCAGGGCCGGTCGCTGTCGAGCTTCTGGCAGGCGACCAGGCAGGTGCGGCCGGGCGCGCGGTTGTTCTCCGGTGAGTGGTACCAGTCGACGAATTCCTCGCGCACCGGCCTCGTCATCCGCAGCGGGTCGAGCGGGCCCCGGTCCATGGCGGTGCGTATCCCCCGTGCCAGGGCCAGGGTCATCTGGGTGTCGTCGGTGACGATCGCGGGCTTCGGCAGCGCCATCTCCCGCCAGGGTCCGCACTTGGCGAGGATCGAGGGCACGTCGCTGAACTCGGTGGGGAAGCCGAGTGCGTCTCCGAGCGCCAGTCCGATCAGGGTGCCGGTGGCCGCCTGCTTGGTGGCGGTCCTCATCGGGGTCCTGTCGTTCGCGAACCTGTCATTCGCGGTCATCTCGTGCTCCTTCCGGTCGTAGCAGTGGGGGGTGCAGGGCCTTCGCCGGGCCCGCGCGGTAGAGCGCGGCCGGCTTGCCCCGGCCGCCGGTCAGGCGTGCCCCGCCTGCCACCGCCTCGACGAAGCCGGGCGTGGTGAGCACCTTGCGCCGGAAGTTGGGGCGGTCGAGTTCGACGCCCCAGACGGTCTCGTAGACCTGCCGAAGCTCGCCGAGGGTGAACTCGGCGGGGCAGAAGGCGGTGGCGAGGCAGGAGTACTCGAGTTTGGCGCCGATGCGTTGGTGGGCGTCGGCCAGGATGCGGTCGTGGTCGAAGGCGAGCGGACCGTGGCGGCCCCAGGGGACCCACCGGGCGTGCGCGGCGTCACCCCCGCCGTGCGGCTCCGGGAGGTCCGGGACAAGGGCGGCGTACGCGACCGACACGACCCGCATCCGGGGGTCGCGGTCCGGTTCGCTGTACGTGCGCAGTTGTTCGAGGTGCAGGGCGGCGGCGGTGGCCTCGGACAGCCCGGTCTCCTCGGCGAGTTCACGGCGGGCGGCCTGCCCAGCCGACTCCCGGGGCAGGATGAAGCCGCCCGGCAGCGCCCAGGCGCCCTTGTACGGTTCCTGGCCCCGCTCGATCAGCAGTACCTGGAGCCGGCTGTCCCGGACCGTGAAGACGGCGAGGTCGACGGTGACCGCGAAGGGCGGGAAGGCATGCGGGTCGTATGTGCCCGGGTCGTAGGCTTCGGACACGGTCACCGCCTTTCCGGGAGAGGATCGGCGAGCTGCCACCCGTCGGCGAGCACCACGTCGACGGCCGCGAGTGCCGTGGCGAGGCGCTGCTCATGGGGCCCGCTCACAGTGAGGAACCGCCGCCCGGTGGCGCTGAGCCGCTCGGCGAAGCGTGCGGTCATCCAGGGCCGGAGGTGCTCACCGTCGCGTAGCCCGTCGTCTTCGAAGGGCACATCCCGATGGTCGGTGAGCAGCCACAGGTCGGCGTGTCCGCGTGCCGCGATCCGCTCGGTCTCCGCACTGGGTCCACCCAGGTAGCGCTCGTGCCAGATGGTGGTGGCGAACGCGTCGGTGTCGCAGATGAGCACGGGTGAGCCGGTGCGGGCCGCGGCGTCTTCGAGTGCTGCCTGCCGCCGTGCGATCAGCGGGAAGTCCTCGGTGCGGAAGCGGACGTCGCACCAGTCGGCGCCGGGCCGTTCGGCCCGCAGCCGGGCGAGCTTGTACTCGCTGTACTCCCTGCCGTACTCGGGTACGCAGCCGGTGCGCGCCCAGACGCCGCCGCGTGTCCTGAGCCGCGCGGCGAGCGCCCGGGCAAGGGTCGTGGTGCCGGTCGACTCGGCGCCCAGGACCACGATCCGGCGTGCGAGGGCCGCTCGTACGGGCGGTTCCAGGAAGTCCCAGCAGCCGACGGGGTCCTCGCGTACGGAGGTCCCGGACACCGGGAAGACGGTGCGGTCGGGGTCGACGCAGACTGACTCGGCGCGGAAGCGGCGGGCGAGTTCGGTGCCGTACGGCTCCGAGGTGAAGACGGCGTCCACCCGGCGGGGCACGGCGGCGCGGAAGACCGCCATATGGGCGTCCCAGACGGCAGGGTCGGTGAGGTCGACGGGGATGTCGTCCACCGCGCCCACGACGTCCGCGTCCGGGTGGACCTCCCGCATCCATGCCACGCGGTCCTGGAGAGCTATCGACTCGACGGACGCGGCGCAGACCAGCACGGTGAGCCGCTCGCAGCGGTCGCGCGCGGTGCGCACCAGGTGGTGGTGCCCGGCGTGCGGCGGGTAGAACTTGCCGAGCACGAGTCCGTGTCCGTAGCGCTTCATACCGCCGTCACCTCCATCGGGCTCCGCCGGTCCGCCGCTGCCAGGTCGCGCGACCAGGAGCGCAGCCCGTTGACGCACAGCGCCATGAAACCGGCGTAGAGCAGCGCGGTGAGGTAGAGCTCCTTGTACGCGTACAGCGGTACGTAGACCACGTCTGCGGAGATCCACAGCCACCAGGACTCCAGCCGCTTGCGGCACTGGCCGTATGTCGCCATGAGAGAGAGCGCGGTGGTCAGCGCGTCCCAGAAGGGGACGGTCGAGTCGGTGGCACGGTCCAGGAGCAGGGTGAGGGTGAAGGTCGCCACCACCCCCGCCGCGAGCAGCCATGTCCACTCGGTACGCGTGGTGCGGCGCACCGGGAGGGCGTCGGAGCCTGGTCCACCCCCGTGGGTCCAGGTCCACCAGCCGTATACGGCGAGGGTGATGAAGACGACCTGGAGCGCCGCGTCGGCGTACAGGCCGGCCTGGGTGAACAGCAGGATGAACAGCACGTTGTTGGCGATGCCGATGGGCCAGTTGGCGATGTGCTGCCGGGCGACCAGCCAGACACAGAGCGCACCGCTGCCAAAACCGAGCACCTCGGTCCAACTGACCGGCGTGTCGAGCAAGGTGAACAGCGGTCGCTGCAACGGTTCGAGCAGGTCTGCCAGGCTCACAACCCATCCCCTTCTTAATAGTCACTCTGACTATAAAGGAGGTGCGTGCCCACGACAAGCGGCACAGCGCCCGACCCGTCGGGGGTCAGCGGGTCACCACGGGCCGTATCGCCCCCCTGTCCCACGTCAGTACGCTGAGCCGGGCCCCGGAAAGGAGTCACCAGGCATGGACAGGCCGCTGCTCCACCACCGCTATCCGCGGCTCGCCGCCGCACTCCCCCATGTGCCGCTCGGCCGAGGACCGACGCCGGTACGCAAACTGACCGGGCTGACCGGCGCGGTGGAGCTCTGGTGCAAGGACGAGAGCGGATACGGCTCGGGCGGCTGGGGCGGCAACAAGGTCCGCAAGCTGGAGTGGATCCTTCCCGACGTACGCCGCCGGGGGGCGCGCGGCATCCTCACCGTGGGCGGAATCGGCACGA
This sequence comes from Streptomyces sp. NPDC127084, assembly GCF_042724175.1. Classification (NCBI taxonomy): domain Bacteria; kingdom Bacillati; phylum Actinomycetota; class Actinomycetes; order Kitasatosporales; family Streptomycetaceae; genus Streptomyces; species Streptomyces sp. NPDC127084. The sequence continues at coordinate 33,174 of NZ_JBHXFA010000062.1, read as the reverse complement.
ACTGGGGCCTGGCGACCGCCCTCTACGCCCGGGAGCAGGGCCTGGACACCGCGCTGGCCCTGATCGACCAGCCGGTGGACGACCATGTGCGGGAGCAGCTGCGGCGGCTTCGGCGGTCGGGCGCCACCCTGCACTTCACCCGTACCAAGTCACGCACCATCGCGGCGGCCCCCTGGCTGTTCCTGCGCCATGCGCGCGGCGGACGGCTGCCGTACTTCCTGCCTGCGGGCGGCTCGGCTCCGATCGGCACCATCGGCTATGTCGAGGCCGCGTTCGAGCTGGCGGCACAGGTGACCGCCGGTGAACTCCCCCCGCCTTCGCATATCGTCACCGCTGTCGGCTCGGGCGGCACCGCGGCGGGCCTGGCGCTCGGCCTGCGGCTCGCGGGACTCGAGAGCACCCGGGTCGTGGGTGTGGTGGTCAACGACACCCTGCGGCTCGACGCACCCGCCATCACATCCCTCGCCCGGCGGACCGAAGGGCTGCTGCACGAGCGGGGCGCGGATCCTGCGCCGGTCGGGCTCACCCCTGACGATGTCACCATGGTGCGGGACTGGCTGGGTCCCGGCTACGGCCACAGCACTCCGGAGGCCGTCAACGCCCTGCGCCTCGCCGCCGAGAAGCAGGGCGGGCTCGGGCTCGAACCCGTCTACACGGCCAAGGCACTGGCCGCACTGATCGCCCTGGCGGACGAGGGCCGGTTCGGCGGCGGGCCTGTGCTGTTCCTCCAGACCCATGGGCCCCGGGACACGGACTGATCTCGCCCTGGTCGCCCGGGAGCACATCACCAACTGGCCCATCGGCACGCCGGAACGCGCTGATCACGTTTCCGATGGAGACGTGAGACCCGAGAGCAGGGCACGGAGCGTGACTTCGACATCCGCGCGGACCTTCGCCCGGTCGTTCGCACCGATCACGACGAGCACCGCCTCACCCAACACCGCATTCATCAGGCGCGCGGTGAGCTCGACCGAGGCGACACGGATCTCCCCGGTGTCGACGGCCCGCTGCAACTCGGTCCTGACCCGTCCGCGGCTGTACGGCTCCTCGATCCGCCGACAGCGCCGCCACCCCAGCGCGGCAGGGCCGTCCTCGATCAGGATTACGGGCATGTCCACGCCCATCCGGTGCGACCAGGTCCTGGCCGGTACGAGCGTCTCGTCAGGAGCCCGCCAAGGAGTCCCGCAACCTCCGGGCCTGCCGGAGCACTTGGGAGGATCCCTGCCGCCCGGCTATGGCTTCGATCTCGGGTATGGTTCCCCGCGCCCCCGACAGCGCCGCGCAGTCCGCCGCTATGGCGAGCAGGGGGCCGTGCAACTGCGGCCGGGTGCGGGCCAGCAGCCCGGGAAGGGCAGCGGCCATGACGGACCAGACCGGTCCCGCGCCGCCGGAGGCCTCAGCTGCGGTCCGGAGCCCGTCGGTGAGCAGCGGCACCTTCAGCGTCCCCAGCTCCAACAGCTCGACGATGTTCTCGCCGAGACCCGCACCGTCCAGCCCGCCCCTGCCGGCGAGCATGACGAGTGCGGTGGCGGCGGCCCGCCGGTCGGCATCCGGCACGGCCGCGAGTCCATAGGCGATGGCCAGGTGTACGGCGGGACCGGCCGGGCCCTCGCTCGCCGCCAGCGCCGGGAGGAACTCCGCCCCGCCGCTGCCGTCCTGATCGGCGACCGATGCCACCTCCGCCAACTGCCGTGCGGCGACGACCTCGGGATGCCACGGCAGCACCGAGACCGCGTACGCGTCACGGGAGTAGAACCCATAGTGCGGGCAGGCGATACGCGGCTCGTACGTCCGGAACAGCGACCAGAACTGCCGGGGAAACTCACCCCGCCCTTCGACGGCCTCCGTCCCGATCAGTATCCGCCGCCCGATCCTGGCGCCCCGGCGCCTGCTCGGCCGCTGCGGCTCACCCGCCTCGCGCTCGCGCCAGGACCCCGGCTGGGGCAGACCGCCCTGCCGCAGCCAGTCGACCACCCTGGGCGCATCGGGGAGGACCAGCTTCTCCGCCGCCCGCAGCACGTCAGGCTCGGCCGGCCCACCGCCGCAGCGCAGCAGCGCCAATCCCAGGTCGGCCGCACCGGGACGGGCGCCGGCTCGCTCGTAGGCCGCCAGGCGGGCGACCAGGTCATGCGGATCCACGGCTCCACTGGGTCTGCTCGGCAGCGACAGAAGACACGGCATGACCTCGCCGAGCCGCAGCTGCAGCCGCTGGACGAGCTCGCCCGTGCGTGCGCCGAAGATGTAGTCCACCGCCTGGTGCTGGCACAGTTCGAGCCATCCGGCGCCCCCAGCGGCGGGCGCCGACCGCAGTCCGTGGGACACGATGTGCCTGAGCAGCCATCCACCCCGCGGCCGCTGCCGGGCCGCCCAAGGGACCTGACCGGAATCGGCCGACAGTGCCGCGGCCAGCGCGTCCGGGTCGCGGAAGCCCCAGAGCAACACGGATTCAAGCAGCCGCTCGAAGGCCGGTACGTCGCTGTCGTCCCGGCCGCACAGCTCCGCCGCCTCTTGTGCCAGCAGGCCAAGCGGCATCGCGGTGGTTTCCCCCTCGATCATGTGCCGAAGGCTATCCGGGGGTGCTGACAACGCGGACGTCCGGGAGAACGCCCGCGAAGTGCACCGGCCCGTCAGCGGCTCAGAGGCCGACTTCCTTCATCAGCATGCCGACCTCGGTGTTGGTCAGCCTGCGCAGCCAGCCCGACTTCTGGTCGCCCAGCGCGATCGGCCCGAACGCGGTACGCACCAGCTTGTCGACCGGGAAGCCCGCCTCGGCGAGCATGCGGCGCACGATGTGCTTGCGGCCCTCGTGGAGGGTGACCTCGACCAGGTAGTTCTTGCCGGTCTGCTCGACGACCCGGAAGTGGTCGGCGCGGGCGTAGCCGTCTTCGAGCTGGATGCCGTCCTTGAGACGCTTGCCGACCTCGCGCGGCAGGGGACCCTGGATGGCCGCGACATAGGTCTTCTTGACGCCGTACTTGGGGTGGGTGAGGCGGTGGGCAAGCTCGCCGTGGTTGGTGAGCAGGATGATGCCCTCGGTCTCGGTGTCGAGCCGGCCGACGTGGAAGAGCCGGGTCTCGCGGTTGGTGACGTAGTCACCGAGGCACTGGCGGCCGTCCGGGTCCTCCATGGTGGAGACGACACCGGCGGGCTTGTTGAGTGCGAAGAACTGGTACGACTGGGTCGCGACCGTCAGCCCGTCGACCTTGATCTCGTCCTTCTCCGGGTCGACCCGGAGGCCCTGCTCGACCACGATCGAGCCGTTGACCTCGACGCGGGCGTCCTCGATCAGTTCCTCGCAGGCGCGCCGCGAGCCGTAGCCGGCCCGGGCGAGCACCTTCTGGAGGCGCTCGCCCTCCTGCTCGGCGCCTGGGAAGGTCTTGGGGGTCTTGATCTGCGGCTTGTCCGCGTAGCGCGCGCGGTTGCGCTCCTCGGCACGAGCCTCGTACTCCCGGGAGCGTGCGGGTGCGGTACGGCCGCCACCGCGCTGCGGGGACTGCTTGGGGCCGCCCTTGGCGCCGCCCCGGGCGGCCGTGCCGCGGCCCTTGCGGGGGCCTTCGGACGCGGACGACCCGGACGACCCGCCGACGTCGTAGCGGCGCTCCTCGGGACGGGGCTTGCCCGCGCGCTTCTGCTTGTCGTCGCGCGATCCCCCGCTCTTCGACCGGGAGGCGCCCCCACCGGCCCCCCGGTAGTCACCGCGTCCGCTGCTGTTCCTGCCGCTGCTTCGCATCAAAGTTCCGTCGTCGTCGTTTCGTCATCGTCTGCGTCCGGAGCATCCGGATCGAACGACGGAACCCCTTCCAGGGTGTCGGCCTCGATCGCCTCCGCCTCCGGGAGGAACGGCGCGAGCTCGGGGAGCTCGTCCAGGCCGCGCAGGCCCATCCGCTCCAGGAAGTAGTTCGTCGTCCTGTACAGGATCGCACCTGTTTCGGGTTCCGCGCCCGCCTCCTGCACGAGACCGCGCTGGAGCAGGGTGCGCATGACGCCGTCGCAGTTCACTCCGCGTACCGCCGAGACCCGGGACCGGCTCACCGGCTGGCGGTAGGCGACCACCGCCAGAGTCTCCAGCGCGGCCTGGGTAAGCCGGGCCTGCTGCCCGTCGAGCACGAAGCGCTCGACTGCGGCGGCGTGCTCGGGCCGGGTGTAGTAGCGCCAGCCGCCCGCGACCAGTCGCAGCTCGAAGCCGCGGCCCTGGACGGTGTACTCGTCCGCGAGCTCCCGCAGGGCGTCCGCGACCTCGCTGCGGGGGCGTTCCAGCACCTTTGCCAGGTGTTCCTCGGTGGCAGGCTCGTCGACCACCATCAGGACCGCCTCCAGTGCGGGCTTGAGCGGCGGCTTGGGGGCATCGGAGTCCGGGGCCGGGCCGGGCTCCGCGTGCTGCCCCACACCGGTGTCCGGATCCGTGCCCGCGCTCAGGTCCACGTCGCTCATGCCTTCTCCTCCACGGTCTCGGGAGCGCGGTCGAACTCGTCGGTGACATGCGCGGCGGAGTCACCACCGGCCCAGGTGACGGTGAGCTCTCCCAGGGCGTCCTCCTGGTCCAGGACGACGGCCTTGTCACGATAGAGCTCCAGCAGCGCGAGGAAGCGGGCGACCACCGTGAGGGTGCCGTCCGCTCCGTCCGTCAGCTCGCGGAAGGTGGCTTTCCCGCGCTCCCGCAGCATGGCCACGACCAGTTCGCCCTGCTCCCGCACGCTCACCAGGGGCGCGTGGATGTGGTCCACGTAGACCTGGGGCTTCGGCTTGGGCTGCATCGCCTTGACGGCCAGCTTGGCGAAGCCTTCCGCGCCGATGCTGATCACTACCTCGGGGAGCAGCTCGGCATGGTGGTCCTCAAGGCCCACGGTCCGGGGGTGGCGTCTGGCTTCCTCCTCCAGCCGCCCGTTGAAGATCTCCGCGATCTGCTTGTAGGCGCGGTACTGCAGCAGCCGTGCGAACAGCAGGTCGCGGGCCTCCAGCAGTGCCAGGTCGGCTTCGTCCTCGACCTCGGCGGCCGGCAGCAGCCGGGCCGCCTTCAGATCGAGCAGGGTCGCGGCGACCACGAGGAACTCGGTGGTCTGATCGAGGTCCCAGTCGGGTCCCATGGCCCGGATATGGGCCATGAACTCGTCGGTGACCTTGGACAGGGCGACCTCGGTCACATCCAGCTTGTGCTTGGAGATCAGCTGGAGGAGCAGGTCGAACGGCCCTTCGAAGTTGGCGAGGCGCACGGTGAAGCGTCCATCGTCAGCCGTGGCGGCCCGCTGCTCCCCGGCGTCACCCTTCTCGGCCTCACCCTTCTCGGCCTCGTCCTGCCCGGCATCGGCCACGGCGGCGGTATCGGGGCTGTCCGCTTCCGCGTCCGGCGTCTCGATCACCGGGACCCGGCCCGGCGGCGCCACCGCCGCGGCGGGCTCCTCCGGCTCCGGCTTCCGTACCGCCCGCGGCTCCGGTCGCGGCGGTTCAGGTCCCTCCGACGGCGGTGCCACCGGTCGCGGTGGCCAGGACGCACCCGGGCCGCGACCCAGCACACGGCGCGGGGTGCGCGGAGCGGGGGCGGCGAGGTCGTCGGATGGGGCCATGGGGTTCAGGCGTCCAGGGTGTCCAGGGTGCGGCTAAAGATACGGGCGCGCGCAGGCTACCCCGTCAGCGGCCGCGTAGCCGCCGCACCAGGATGCTCGCGTCGCCCCGGGACTCCAGGTCCGCCAGTACGACGGCGACCGCCTCGCGCACGATGCGCCCCCGGTCGACGGCGAGCCCGTGCTCCCCGCGCAGCACCAGGCGCGCGTGCTCCAGGTCCATCAGCTCTTCGGCCGAGACATAGACGGTGATCTTCTCGTCGTGGCGCTCACGGCCGCTGGGACGCCGGTTGGCGGTGCGCCCACGGCGCCTGGGCGCCGCTCCCGTGGCGGGGGCGGCAGCGGCTGCCGGGCGTCCCTTGCCCTGGGCGGCGGAAGCCGCGGAGGCCGCCTGGCCCGGCTGCCCCGCCGGTGCGATGTCGCTGTCCGCACCGGCTGCCCGGCTGCGCGGCACGGCCGTCTCGGCGTCCTCCGCCGCCGCGGCGTGCTCCTCCCCCGGCACCGAGGGAGCGCCGGGCGCACCGGAGGCCGATGGCCCGTCGGCCGAGGGCGAGGGTGCCGGCACCCTCGTCTCCCCGTTGGCCGTGCTCGCCCCCCGCCTCGGAGACGACGGCTGAAGGGCCGTGCCCCCGGTCGTACGGAACAGCTCATCGGCTCCGGGCAGACTCACTCGGCGTGACACCGGGCGAGCACCTCCCTGGCGAGCTGGCGATAAGCGGCGGCACCGACCGAGTTGCTGGCGTAGGTGGTGATGGGCTCGCCCGCCACCGTGGTCTCCGGGAACCGCACCGTGCGCCCGATCACCGTGTGGTACACGTGGTCGTCGAAGGCTTCGACGACGCGCGCCAGCACCTCGCGGCTGTGGACCGTGCGCGAGTCGTACATCGTGGCGAGGATGCCGTCGAGCTCCAAATCGGGGTTGAGCCGCTCCTGCACCTTCTCGATGGTCTCCGTCAGCAGCGCGACACCGCGCAGCGCGAAGAACTCGCATTCCAGCGGCACGATCACCTTGTGAGCCGCCGTCAGGGCGTTCACCGTGAGCAGGCCGAGCGAGGGCTGGCAGTCGATGACGATGTAGTCGTAGTCCTGCATCAGCGGCTTCAGGGCGCGCTGAAGCGTCGACTCCCGGGCGACTTCGCTCACCAGCTGCACTTCGGCGGCGGAGAGGTCGATGTTGCTCGGCAGCAGGTCCATGTTGGGCACCGCTGTCTTCAGCAGCACCTCGTCGGCGGCCATCCCCCGCTCCATGAGCAGGTTGTAGACCGTGAGATCGAGCTCCATCGGGTTCACGCCGAGGCCGACCGACAGGGCACCCTGCGGGTCGAAGTCGACGAGCAGGACACGCCGTCCGTACTCCGCGAGTGCCGCGCCCAGGTTGATGGTCGACGTCGTCTTGCCCACGCCGCCCTTCTGGTTGCACATCGCGATGATCTTCGCGGGACCGTGATCGGTCAACGGGCCCGGAATCGGGAAGTAGGGCAGCGGCCGCCCGGTGGGGCCGATCCGCTCGCGGCGCTGGCGTGCCGCGTCGGGCGCGAGCGTGGCCGCGTACTCCGGATCGGGCTCGTACTCGGCGTCTGGGTCGTAGAAGTGCCCCTCGGGCACCTCGTCGTAGTCGGCGAAGTGGGTGGACTCTCGGCCACTCTCGTTGCCGGCCATGGCGTTCACGTGTTGGCCGTCCATCATCTTCATCGTGTGGGCTGTCGTCGTCATGTGCTGGTGGGTCGCGAAGGTACGGACAGCGACGGAGCCGACAGCTTCGTGCCCGGACGCAGCACCCTGGTCAGGGGCCGGGGGCGTCCCCACGCCCGCCTGGCGCGGTGGGTGGATTCCCGCGTGACCACCCCCGGGAGAAAATGTCGACTCATTCACAAGTCGTCTTACCTCCTTGGACGTGACCAGGAAACTTTATCGACAGGTCAGCGTGGCACCATGCCGACGGTTGGCGACTCTATGGCGTGTCACCGGTCCGCAGCAACACAATCCACCGGACCCGGCCCGATGTGTCGGCATCCGAACCCCTCCATGTCAAGGGCGCACGGCGCCCGGTCCGCACTTTTCACAGCTGTGCGAAACGGCTGGAGCGTTGCGTTCGAGGCGAGTTGGACGTCATCCCGCAGTGTCCGGACACACATCCGGCCGGACCCTGTTCGTCAAGGTCCGGCCGGATGTGTGATGTTGACGACCCGTATTGACGGATTGGTCGCTCTTGTCGCCTGCTTGGCTTTCCCGGATCAGCCGCGCATCAGCCGTGCGCAGTCGTGGATCAGCCCCGCATCAGCTCCCGATCAGCCGAGGAGGACGCCGAGCTCCACCGACTCAAGGCCGTGCGCCTGAGCGACTTCCTTGTAAACGACCTGCCCCTCATGGACGTTGAGCCCCCTGGCCAGCGCGGGGTCCCGGCGCAGCGCCTCGACCCAGCCGTTGTTCGCGAGCGACACCACGTACGGGAGTGTGGCGTTGGTGAGCGCGTTGGTGGAGGTGCTGGGCACAGCCCCCGGCATGTTGGCGACGCAGTAGAAGACCGAGTTGTGGACCATGAAGGTCGGCTCGGCGTGGGTGGTCGCACGGGAGTCCTCGAAGCAGCCGCCCTGGTCGATCGCGATGTCGACAAGGACACTTCCGGGCTTCATACGGGAGACCAGCTCGTTGGTGACCAGCTTCGGCGCCTTGGCACCGGGGATGAGCACCGCGCCGATGACGAGGTCGGCGTCGAGGACGGCCTTCTCCAGCTCGTAGGAGTTGGACATGACGGCCTTGACCTTGGTGCCGAAGATCCGGTCGGCCTCGCGCAGCTTGTTGATGTCGCGGTCCAGCAGGGTCACGTCGAATCCCATACCGACGGCGATCTGCGTGGCGTTCCAGCCGGAGACACCTCCGCCGATGACCACGGCCTTGGCGGGAGTGACACCCGGGACGCCGCCCGGCAGCACACCGCGACCGCCGACCGGGCGCATCAGGTGGTAGGCACCGACCTGCGGGGCGAGCCGGCCCGCCACCTCGGACATCGGGGCGAGCAGCGGAAGGGCGCGGTTGGGCAGCTCGACCGTCTCATAGGCGATGGCGGTGGTGCCGGATTCGACAAGGGCGTCCGTGCACTCCTTGGAGGCCGCCAGGTGCAGGTAGGTGAAGAGGATCTGGTCCTTGCGGAGGCGGTGGTACTCCTCCGCGATGGGCTCCTTGACCTTCAGCACCATGTCGGCCGCGGCCCAGACCTCGTCGGCCGTGGGCAGGATCTGCGCACCCGCCGCGACGAACTCCTCGTCCGTGATCGAGGAGCCCAGACCGGCGTTCGCCTCGATGACGACCTGGTGGCCGTTGCGGACGAGCTCATGCACTCCGGCGGGGGTGATGGCCACCCGGAACTCGTTGTTCTTGACCTCGCGGGGGATGCCGACCTTCACGTCGATCACGGTCCTTGGCTCAGGGGGTTCTCAGGGCGATATGTCGTGCGATTCCATCTTTACTCGGATACGCGGGGCGCACCGAGGAAGGCCGGAGCAGTGCCCGGCAGAGCCAGTCTAATGAAGGAGTTCTCGCTGTCTAGCCTTGCAATGCAAAATCTTCTGACCAGACCACTACGGATTTCGCAGGCCAGAGGCCTCCGTTTCCAGGAGCTGCTCCGCAGCGGAGCGATGCAGCCGGGCAGCGGTGGGATCGCCCAGCCGGTCGAGCGTGTCGGCCAGTCTGAGCCGCAGGGCGGCCTGCAACCGCACGTCCCCGGCATGCCGCGCGCAGTCCACCGCCTCCTCGCAGGTGCGCAGCGACTCGCGGGGCCTGCCGGCGTACTCCTGGACCCTCGCCACCTCGCTCAACGCCCGTGCGTGACCGGGTAGATCTCCGAGCCGGCGGTATCCGGCCGCCGCCGCCCGCCAGCCGCGCAGGGCGTCCCCGTAACGCCCGGCATAGGTGTGCACGGCGCCGAGGCGGCCGTACAGCCTGGTCCCGTCCGCGAGCTCTCCCCTCGCCAGCCGCTGCGAGAGCGCGCGCCCGTACCAGTCGGCGGCCCGCTCCCAGTCCCCCAGCTCCTGATAGGCGCCCGCTACGGATTCCATCGCCCGACCCGTGGCATACGGGTCGTTCGCCAGTCGCCCGGCCTCCAGGGCGGACCGGTATCGGGTCAGAGCGGCGTCCTTGCGTCCTGTCCGCGCGTCGAGGTCGGCGAGGTTCAGCAGCGCCGCCGCCCGCTCCCGGTGGAGCCCGCGGCGTTCGGCCATGTCCAGGACGAGCTGGTGCAGCTCGTAGAGCTCGGGCACGGTGCTCTGCGCCCCGCGATGGGCGACGAGTGCCCGGACCAGGGCGGCGATCAGCCGTCTGGCCAGGGTGTCCAGTTCCCCGTCCGCGGCGGCGAGCCGCGCGGCGGCGGACAGTGCGTGGAGGCGTGCCGCCAGCCAGCGCCCGGCCGCCTCCGGCGAGGTGAAACGCAGGGTGCGCGGCAGTCCGGCGAGTCTGCGGCGGGCCTCGGAGCCCTCGGGCTCGGTGCTGCCCCGGCACGCGTGCAGCAGCCGTACGGTCCGCTCCAGCATCCGGGCGCGGGCGAGCTCGATCTCGTTGGGCCGGTCGTGCGCGGTCATCGCCTCGTGCAGCAGCGGGACGAGGCAGCCGGGCACCTCGTAGAGGTCGTCGTCCGGTCCGGTCCGTGTGCTGGACTGCTCCTCTGGCCGCTCCTCGGGTGTGCCGTCACGCACCACGCGCAGCAGCCCCAGCGAGGCGAAGTCCGCCAGGGCGAGTGCCGCGTCCGCGAACGAGCAGCCGGCGAGCGCGGAGGCCGTGTTCGGATCGACGAGCCCGGCGGGTGCGAGTGCGAGCAGCCGCAGCATCCGGGCGGCCGGTGCCGGAAGCGATTCGTGCGCCAGTCGGAACGCCTTGGCCACCGGCCGGGCGCCGACGGGCTGTTCGGGATCGTCCGGCAGCCCGCGCAACCGCTTGGCGGCGTCGGCGACCGAGGCGTTGGGCCTGGCCGCCAGCCAGCCGCCCGCCAGCACCATCGCCGCGGGCTGGCCGCCGCACTGCTCGACGAGGGATTCGGCCGCCTGCGGGTCGACGGTGATCCGCACCTCGCCGGTGAAGCGGCCCAGGAGTTCGATCGCCGACTTGGGGTCCATTCCGCCGACGGTGCAGGGCCGTACGTCCGCGATCCCGGTGAGCGGGCCCTGGGCGACGGCGACGACCAGGCAGTCGGGGTTGTCGGGGATGAGCGGATCGACCTGCTCTGCGTCGCCGGCGTCGTCCAGCAGCAGCAGGCAGCGCCGCTCCGCCAGTGCGCCGCGGAGCAACCCGGTGAGCTCGTCCTCGTCCGCTCCGGGGCGCGGGGTGACCCCCAGGTCCCCGAGCAGGTCGCGTACGGTGCGTTCGGTGGGTACGGCGTACCCGGCAGGTTCCGCGAGGCGTGCCCGCAGCACTCCGCCGGGGTAGTCGCCGTCCAGTTGCCTGGCCAGCTCGGCGGCGAGGGTGCTGCGCCCGGAGCCGGGCCGCCCGGCGACCAGCAGCACTCTGGCGCGTGGCGCCTTGCGGCCCGAGAGGGTGTCCAGTCCGGCCCGTTCGATATCGGCTCGCAGCGACTTCAACTCACGCTGGCGTCCGATGAATTGCCCCCGCACACCACTTCCGGCCCCCTGCGCGGTCCCCCGCGCCGCCGGCCTCGCCACCGAAGGCTCCTGACCCGGTGACGCCGGGCTCCCGGGCGAAGGACCATCCGGCGAAGGGCCGTTCAATTCCACGCCTGCTCCCTCATGGGCCACGCTCCAGTCCGCCGCTGAACGAGCCGAACCCACCGGAGGTTCCCCGGATGGGCGCTTCGAGCGTAGATCAGCCGTCTGCCGGACTCCGGCGAGCACTGCGGCGCGTGCGCCCGGTTCCCTCGATCGGATCAGCCGATCGTCCCACCGGGCGCCCGTACCCAAGCCTTATCCGGGCATGGGAGCGCCGTTCTACGCCTCGAAGGGCCGCGCCGGCCACGGCGCCTCGGCGGGGCGCAGGGAATCCACCCCGTCGCCCGCCAGCGCGGCGGCCAGCGAGAGCACACCCACGGCCAGGCAGTTGTTGTGCAGGTCCCCCGCGAGCACCCCTCGCACCAGTTCCTCCAGCGGCACCCGGGCCAGCTCCATGTCGGCCTCCTCGTGGGAGACCTGAAAGCGCTCGCCCTCGGCATCGGAGAGGTCGCGGGCGAGGAAGACCCGTACCGCCTCGTCGCAGCCGCCCGGTGTGGTGTAGACGTCGACCAGCACCCGCCAGTCGACTGCCTTGACGTGCGCCTCCTCGTACAGCTCGCGCTGAGCCGCGGTCAGCGGGTTCTCCCCGGGGACGTCGAGCAGGCCGGCCGGGATCTCCCACAGCTTCTGGCGCACCGGGTGCCGGTACTGGCGCAGCACCAGGATCCTGCCCGACTCGTCCAGGGCGAGCACGGCCACGGAGCCGGGATGGACCTGGTAGTCGCGGCGCGCGACGGACCCGTCGGGCATGACCACGTCGTCGGTCCGGACGCTTGTCTTGTTGCCCTTGAACGGGACCGCGGTCGCTGTGACCTGCCACTCCTCAGGGGCGTCCTTGATGGTCGTGGTCATATGCCGTCCTCTCCACACACCGGAACCGGGGTACGGGGCCTGTTCCGGCCCGTACCCCGGTCCACGTTAGTTCTTCCGCCGCTGCCGGCCCTCGCTTACTTGCCTGCCGCGCCCTTGGCAGCCTCTTCCCTGCGTCGTACGGCGGCCTTGACCAGGCCGGCGAACAGCGGGTGGGGGCGGGTGGGGCGGGAGCGGAGTTCGGGGTGGGCCTGGGTGGCGACCAGGTAGGGGTGCACCTCGCGCGGGTACTCGACGTACTCGACGAGCTTGTTGTCCGGGGAGGTGCCCGAGAAGACGATGCCGGCCTTCTTCTCCAGCTCCGCGCGGTAGGCGTTGTTGACCTCGTAGCGGTGGCGGTGGCGCTCCTCCACGTAGGGCTGGTCGTCGTAGACCTCGCGCACGATCGAGCCCTCGGCGAGCTTGGCCGGGTAGAGCCCCAGCCGCATGGTGCCGCCCAGGTCGCCCGCACCCTCCACGTACGCCAGCTGCTCCTCCATCGTGGAGATCACGGGGTGCGCGGTGGTGGCGTCGAACTCGGTGGAGTTGGCCTCCGGGATCCCGGCCAGGTTGCGCGCCGCCTCGATCACGATGCACTGCAGGCCCAGACACAGCCCCAGCAGCGGAATCCTGTTCTCGCGGGCGTACTGGATCGCGCCGACCTTGCCGCTGACCCCGCGGTCGCCGAAGCCACCGGGGATGCAGATCGCGTCCACGTCGCCGAGCTGCTTGGCCGCGCCCGCCCGCGTCTTGCAGTCGTCCGAGGCGACCCACTTGACCGCGACCCGGGCGCGGTTGGCGAAACCGCCGGCCCGCAGCGCCTCGGTCACCGAGAGGTAGGCGTCCGGCAGGTCGATGTACTTGCCGACCAGGGCCACGCTGATCTCGTGGTCCGGATGGTGCACACGGTCCAGCAGGTCGTCCCAGATCGTCCAGTCGACGTCACGGAACGGCAGGTCCAGCTTGCGCACCACATACGCGTCCAGACCCTCGGTGTGCAGCACCTTGGGAATGTCGTAGATCGACTTGGCGTCGATGGCCGCGACCACCGCCGCCTCGTCCACATCGCACATCAGCGAGATCTTGCGCTTGATCGCGGTCGGCACGTCCCGGTCGGCCCGCAGCACGATCGCGTCCGGCTGGATACCGATGTTCCGCAGCGCCGCCACCGAGTGCTGCGTCGGCTTCGTCTTCAGCTCCCCCGAAGGACCGATGTACGGCAGCAGCGAGATGTGCACCACGAAGACGTTGTCCCGGCCGACCTCGTGGCGGACCTGCCGCACGGTCTCCAGGAACGGCAGCGACTCGATGTCCCCGACCGTGCCGCCCACCTCGGTGATCACCACATCCACGTCATCCGTGGCCATCCGGCGGATACGGTGCTTGATCTCGTTCGTGATGTGCGGGATGACCTGCACCGTGTCGCCCAGATACTCACCGCGCCGCTCCTTGGCGATCACCTGCGAGTACACCTGGCCGGTGGTGACGTTCGCGGAACCGTCCAGGTCGACGTCGAGGAAGCGCTCGTAGTGGCCGATGTCCAGGTCGGTCTCGGCGCCGTCGTTGGTGACGAACACCTCACCGTGCTGGAACGGGTTCATCGTGCCCGGGTCCACGTTCAGGTACGGGTCGAGCTTCTGCATGGTGACCCGCAGACCACGGGCCTTGAGCAGCGCGCCCAGGCTGGAGGCCGTCAGGCCCTTGCCGAGGGAGGAGGCGACACCCCCGGTGACGAAGATGTGCTTGGTCGTCGTGTTCGAGGATCGAGCCGGCATGGCCAAGAGGGGGCTCCCGTGGTCGCGAGTTGTCGTGCGTACCGGCGATCCCACTGTGGAGATCCGGAGATTTCCGGGGTGCCGTCGCTGCGGTTCGGGGGCCGCCGTTCATGCGAGGAGCCCACCGGTCCACGGGCTACCAGGGTATCAGCGCCACAGGGAGACTGCTTCCGGCCACACAGGGCATGATGGCTCTCACGGGCCTCTCCGGATTCACCCACCGCTCACCCGTTCGGCGGCACCGGATTGCCGGGAGCTTCACGCGGATCACAGGGCCGCGTCGTATTCTGCTCGGACACTTGATTCGGAATGTCGCTCCCGAGCAAGCCGGCGATTGGCACCACCTCCGCCCTCTCCCGGAACAAGAGCTCGTCAATGACCGATTGACCGATTGACACCCTTGACCGCAGCAAGAGCACAGAGCCACGCAAGGCGGACGTGGCCGTTCGACTGGAGATCCATTGGCCGGGCGCATCGAGGATTACGCACTCATCGGGGACATGCAGACCGCTGCCCTGGTCTGCCGGGACGGCACGGTCGACTGGCTGTGCCTGCCGCGCTTCGACTCGCATGCCGTCTTCGCCGGGCTTCTCGGCACCGAGGAGCACGGCTTCTGGCGCCTCGGGCCCGCGTATCCGGGTCACACCGAGCCCCCCACGGCCGACCGGCGCAGATACCGGGGCGACTCGCTGATCCTGGAATCGGAGTGGGACACCCCGCGCGGCACGGTCCGTGTGACGGATTTCATGCCGCCGCGTGACGGGGCGCCCCAGCTGATCCGGATCGTCGAGGGTGTCAGCGGCCGGGTCCCGATGCGCTCCGCCCTGCGGATGCGGTTCAGCTACGGCCGGGTCGTGCCCTGGGTGCACAAGGTCGACAACCGCACGGTCGCCGTCGCGGGCCCCGACTCGGTGTGGCTGGACACTCCCGCGGAGACGTACGGCGAGGACCTGACGACGTACTCGGACTTCACCGTCTCCCCCGGTGACCGGATCGCCTTCACCATCAGCTGGCAGCCCTCGCACCGCGAGCCCCCGGCACTTCCCGACCCCGAGGGGGCGCTGGACGCCACCGAGGACTTCTGGGGCGAATGGGTCGAGCACTGCACGTACCACGGCCCCTACCGGGAGTCGGTGGTCCGCTCGCTGATCACCCTGAAGGCCCTGACCTACGCCCCGACGGGCGGGATCGTCGCCGCGCCCACCACCTCCCTGCCGGAGGAGATCGGCGGGGTACGGAACTGGGACTACCGCTACACCTGGCTGCGGGACGCGGCGATCACCCTGTCGTCACTGCTGCGCACCGGCTACCGGGAAGAGGCCCGGGCCTGGCGCGAGTGGCTGCTGCGGGCGGTCGCGGGCGACCCGGAGAACCTCCAGATCATGTACGGCATCGCCGGTGAACGCGAACTGGGCGAGGCGGAACTGGACTGGCTGCCGGGCTACGAGGGCTCTGTCCCGGTCCGGGTCGGCAACGGCGCCGCGAACCAGCTCCAGCTGGACGTCTACGGCGAGGTCACCGAGGCGCTGCACCTGGCGCATATGACCGGCCTGTCCCGAAACGACTACGCCTCCGTGCTCCAGCTGAAGCTGATCCGGTACCTGGAGGACCACTGGGACCAGCCCGACGAGGGCATCTGGGAGGTCCGCGGGCCCCGCCGCCACTTCGTGCACTCCAAGGTGATGGCGTGGGTGGCCGTGGACCGCACGATCAAGCTGATCGAGTCGGGCGACGCGGACGGCCCTCTGGAGCGCTGGCGCGAGCTGCGCGACGAGATCCACCGCGATGTCTGCGAGAAGGGCTACGACAAAGAGCGGAACACCTTCACGCAGTCGTACGGCTCCAAGGAGCTCGACGCCTCCCTGCTGCTGATCCCGCAGATGGGCTTCCTGCCACCGGACGACAAGCGCGTCATCGGCACGATCGAGGCGATCCAGCGGGAACTGTCCACACCGGACGGTTTCGTGCTGCGCTATCCGACGGCAGGCGACGAGGCCGGGGTCGACGGGCTCGAAGGCGACGAGGGCGCCTTCCTCGCCTGCTCGTTCTGGCTGGCCGACGACCTGGCGATGATCGGCCGGGTGGACGAGGCCCGCCGCCTCTTCGAGAAGCTGCTGTCGCTGCGCAACGACCTCGGGCTGCTCGCCGAGGAGTGGGATCCGCGGCTCCAGCGCCAGGTGGGCAACTTCCCGCAGGCCTTCAGCCATGTCCCGTTGATCGACACGGCGCTGCGGCTGACCGCCTCCGGGGCGTACGGGGGCTGATCGCCTCCGGCGGTACGGGGCTGACGGCTGGACCTGTGTCGAGTGGCTCGGCTCGCCGGGACGAGCCACCACCGGGGTGCCCCGTTGCGCGGGGCGCGGGCGTGTCCGGGTGCGGCACCCCGGCGGGGTGCCCGGGGTGTCCGGCCTCAGACTCCCCCAGGCTTTGTCCGGGGACCCCGAGGCCCAGGCCGCGCGGCCCGCTCCTTCGGGACGGGCCCCGGGGCTTGATATGCGCGGCAGGACCGCTCGTACCTACGATGAAAAGGTCCTGTCCGCGCCCCGGAAGGGGACATCATGGCAGCGCCCCAGCCCGTAGCTGTCGCGGCCCTGGACGGGCTACGGCAGAGCGTGTCCGGCGAGGTGATCGCCCCGGGCGATCCGGTGTACGACGAGGCCCGCACGCTCTTCAACGCGATGATCGACCGGCGTCCGGCGGTGATCGTCCAGTGCGAGTCCGCCGCCGATGTGGCGGCGGCGATCCGCTTCGGCCGGGAGCACGATCTGGAGATCGCGGTACGCGGCGGCGGCCACAGCGTCGCAGGCCTCGCGACCACCGACGGCGGTCTGGTGATCGATCTACGCCGGATGCATGCCGTCACGGTGGACCCGGAGGACCGGACGGCCCGGATCGGTGGCGGGGCCACCATGAGCCATCTGGACCGGGCCACCGAACCGTTCGGCCTCGCCACCACCGGAGGTCGGGCGTCCACCACCGGCGTAGGCGGCTTCACGCTCGGCGGCGGATCCGGCTGGCTTGAACGGAAGTTCGGGCTGGCCTGCGACAACCTGATCGCCGCGGAGCTCGTGACTGCCGAAGGCACGGAGATCCACGTCGATGCGGAGGCGCACCCGGAACTGTTCTGGGCGCTGCACGGCGGCGGCGGCAACTTCGGGGTGGCCACCTCACTCACTCTGAGACTGCACCCGCTGGCCGCCGCGTCCGTCGCGATGCTGATCTTCCCCGCCGCACGCGGGGCCGAAGTGCTCCCGGTCTACCGCGATGTGCTGGCGAGTGCCCCCGACGAGATGGGCGGTGGCTTCATCTACCTCACCGGGCCGCCCGAGGACTTCATGCCCGAGCACTTGGTGGACCAGGCCGTGGCGCTGGTGCTGCTCACCTACGCGGGACCCGAGGCGGAGCTGCGCGGGGCAGCAGGCCCGCTGCTGGGTCTCGGCCACGAGGCGGAGGTCATCATGGGGCTTCCGTACGCCGAGCTCCAGTGCATGTTCGACGATCCGCCGGGACTGCGTAACTACTGGTCGGCGGAGTACCTCGACGCCCTGCCGTCCGAAGCCGTCGACGCCTTCTGCGACCGGGCCGAGTCGATGATCGTGCCCTCGAACTCCCAGCACATCCTGTTCCCCATGGGCGGGGCGCTCGCCCGCGACGACTCCGACTACCCGCTGCCGTGGCGGTCCGCCCAGTGGGCCGTGCACCCGTTCGGCATCTGGAGCGACATGGCGGACGACGAGCGCGGCAGACAGTGGGTACGTGATGTCCGGTCCGCCGTCGAGCCCTGGTCGCTCGGCATGACGTACCTCAACTTCATCGGTCTGGAAGGGCCGGAGCGGGTGGTGGCCGGCTTCGGCGCCGCGAACTACCGGAGGCTCGCCGCGGTCAAGAAGCAGTACGACCCCGACAATGTGTTCCGGCGGAACCACAACGTCAGACCGGGCTGACCTCCGGCCCGGTACGGCGGTTGTCCGGCGAACTTTCGCCCAGGTAGCGTCCCGGCAATGGAAACTCAGGGCGGTATCACCGTGCAGCGGGCGCTTGAGCTGCCCGCGCTCCGCAGCGGACTTCCCGAGGTGGTGGCCGGGGCCGACCGGCTGAGTCACACCGTGCGCTGGGTGCACGCCGGTGAGGTGCCGAACATCGCCTCGCTGCTCAAGGGCGGGGAACTGCTGCTGACGACGGGCCTGGGCCTGGGTTCCCGCCCCGCCGAACAGCGCGCCTTCGTACGGCGGCTCGCCGACCGCGGGGTCGCGGCGCTGGTGGTGGAACTGGGTTCACGCTTCCCCCGGCTGCCCGCCGCGGTCGTCGACGCGGCGTCCGCCGCCGGGCTGCCCCTGATCCAGCTGCATCGCGAGGTGGCGTTCGTCTCGGTGACGGAGGAGATCCACACCGAGATCGTCAATCTGCACTACGCCCTGCTTCAGCGCGCCGACGAAGTGCACCGGAGGTGCACCCAGGCCCTGCTCGGCGGCGGAGGGATCCCTCAAGTGCTCAGGATCCTCGCGGACTTCACCGCCAACCCGGTGTTCCTGGAGACCACGGACGGACAACTGCTGTACGCCGCCGAGAGCGGGTCGGGGCCGTCCGCCGCCGACCCGCTCCAGGTATGGGAGGGTCTGCGCGGCCAGCGGGCCGCCCGGGAGTCGGGGCCCCCGGCCGGTACCGCCGTGGTGGATGTGCCGGGCGGCGGCCCGGGCACCGCAGCGGTACGCGCCCGGCTCGTCGTACCCGCCGTCACCACCCCGCTGCTGCCGGTGCACCGGATGGCGCTGGAACGGGCAGCGGGGGTGCTCGCGGTGGTCCTGATGCAGGCACGCCAGGAGGAGGAGTTGGCGGCGCGCGGCCGGGGCGACTTCCTCACCGATCTCGCCGAGGGGCGTATCTCACCGGACGACGCACCGGAACAGGCCCGGGTGCTGGGCTTCAAGTGCGCCGACGGCCCTCTGCTGCCGGTGGTGATGCGGCTGATGCCCGAGCTGTCCCCGTCGGGCAACTGGTCGGTCCTGGCCCGCGCGGTGCTGGAGGAGCTGTCGTCAGTGGGCGTCCCGGTGCTGCTGGGGGTACGGCCCGTCGAAGGCCGTGTACCGCTGCTGATCGGCCTGCGCGCGGAGTCGGAGCGCGCGGCCGTCGCTGACCGGGTGTCGGCGGCGCTGCGTGCCGGGCTGAAACGTGCGGGCCTGGAACGGCCGGAGCGGGCCGGGGCCCATCCGCCGGTGGTCGTCGTGGGCGTCGCCGGGGGCTGGAGCTCGGCATCGGCCGGGCTGCGCCATGCGGCGGAGACCGCGACGGCGGCACTCGGGCTCCCCGACCGCCCCTGGTACGACGCGCGCCGCCTCGACATCGACCTACTGCTGTGGCGGCTGCGGGACCACCCGGACCTGGCGGCGTTCGTCGACCGGGCCATCGGCCCACTGCGCGAGCACGACCGCACCTCGCGCCCGCCGCTGCTGCCGACGCTGGAGACGTATCTGGCGCATACGGGACGCAAGGCGGAGACGGCGCGCGAGCTGCACCTCAACCGTCAGACGCTGTACAACCGGCTGGCTCGGATCGAGGAGTTGCTCGGCACGGATCTCGATGATCCGCAGACGGTACTGGCGCTGTCCCTTGCGCTGCGGGCTCGCCGCCACCTGCCATGACCCCGCGGGCCGCCCGCACCCTGTGGTGCCCCCGTCGCACGGGGCGCCAGGTGTCGCGGCGCACGCCACCCCGCACGGGGGACCGGAGTGTCCGGCCTCAAACGCCGGCCAGGCTGGGTAGTCGGGGGCCGCTCCCGGATACGAGCCCCGCAGCGGCCCAACCCCACCACCACGGACCCAGCCCAGCCCAGCCCACGAAACCCAAGCCTGGCCGGCGTTTGAGGCCGGACACACCGGGCACTGCAGCGGGGTGCGGAACACCGCGAGACCCCGGACCCCGTGCGACCGGGTACCCCGCGGAGTGCCGGGCGTCAGGCCGGTGGCGTACCGCGTGGTGCGGCGAACTCGTCGTAGACGCTCAGGATCTGCGCAATGGTCTCGTCCTCCGTCGGCCAGGTGGCCGCCTGCACGCGCCCCGCCGCCGCCAACCGGTGCCGGGCGGACGGGTCGGCGAGCAGGGCGGTGACTGCCGCGGACAGGGCGTCGGCGTCACCGTAAGGCACCAGCGCCGCCGCGTTGCCGACGAGTTCGGGGACGCCGCCGACGCGGGTGGCCACCAGGGGCACCCCGAGGCGGAGGGCTTCCTGGGCGAGCAGGGATCGCGCCTCCCAGCGGCTGGGGAGCAGCGCGATGTCGGCTGCCGCGAGCAAGTCGGTGACGTCGTCGCGGCGGCCGATGAGCCGCACCGGAAGCTCTTCGGCTTCGATACGGCGTTGCAGCGAGGCGCGTTCGCGGCCCTCGCCCGCGATCACGACCAGCGGCATGGGGTCGAGCCCGCACCAGTCCCGGGCCGCGTCCAGCAGGGTCGGGTACCCCCTGCCGGGCTCCAACCTGCCCACCGCCATGAGCAACGGCCGGTCGACTGCGCCCAGTTCCGCCCGCGCTTTGTGTTCCGCCCGGTCATACGAGGACGTATGCCCCGGCGCCGTCACCGGGGAGAGCCGGGCATCGCGGGCGCCCCGCTCACGCGCCCGGTCGACCAGTTCCGACGACGTGGCGAGCACCACCGCGGCCGACCGTACCGCCCTGCGCTCCATCAGCCGCAGTATCCGGCCCTTGGCGCCGTCGGCGAGCGAGCGGGTGTGCCAGGTGACGACGAGCGGCACCCGGCGCTGCCGGCCGATGGCGAGCCCGGCGCGTACTGCGGCGTTCACTCCGTGCGCGTGCACCACGTCCGCGCCGGCGCACACTGCTCTGAGCGCGCCGACCGCGGCCGGGTCGCTGCGCGGCGGCACCGGCACGAAGTGCGCGCCCGTGCCGAGGAAGTCGTAGGCATGCTCCAGCGAGGCGGGGGCGCAGACGGTCACCCGCACTCCCCGAGCCACCAGCCCACCGGCCAGTGATCTGACATGAGCGCTACTGCCCGCGCTGCCGCCGCCCAGCACCTGGACCGTACGGAGCTGTGTCACCAGCCAAGGATGCCAGCCCGTACGCGCGTTCCGGCACCGCCGGGGCGGCATTCCCCTGTCCTACGTGGCAACTCCTTCGCCGGGTTCACTCACATGGGTGAGCGTGCGAGTTCGGTGATCCGGTCGCCGAACGCCGCGGCGGCGATCAGTCCCGCCGCGTGGAATGCGAGTC
Source organism: Streptomyces sp. NPDC127084 (assembly GCF_042724175.1). Classification (NCBI taxonomy): domain Bacteria; kingdom Bacillati; phylum Actinomycetota; class Actinomycetes; order Kitasatosporales; family Streptomycetaceae; genus Streptomyces; species Streptomyces sp. NPDC127084. The sequence continues at coordinate 12,061 of NZ_JBHXFA010000062.1, read as the reverse complement.
CGGTCCGGCCGTTGCCCGCGGCGATCGCGGCGCCGGCCGCCGCACCGAGCGCGTGTGCTCCCGCGTCGCCCAGCATCGTGCTCTCACCCAGGTCATCACCCGCAACGGCTGACACCGCGCCCATGGGTGCGGCGGCGAGCGGCCCCCGCGCCAGCCCTGGCGCGCCCAGGCCGAGCACGGTGAGCGCGGCGCGACCCGGCCGTATGTCCACAAGGTTCACCAGATGCGCAGTGCCGGCGATCACCACGCCCGCGAGCACCTTGTCCACGGGCCGCTCCTTCATCAGCGCCCCAGCGAGCAGCCCGGCAGCCCCGACACCGAAGAGCTTCACCGCTCCGCTGGTGACTTCACCCTGCCCCAGGGCGGTGAGATGGGCCCTGAAACCGCGCCGCTCGTCGCCCGCGACATCGTCGTACGCCCCGCACGCACCGGCAATCAGCGCGGCGGCAGCGGCTGCCGGTACGCCTGCCGCCAGCGCACCGGCGGCAGCGCCCACGGTCACAGCGGGCCCGGCACACAGATCGACCGTGCGCCCGGCGTAGTTGGCACGCTCCCAGCGCACGTCCCCGCGGGTACGCGCCCGGAGTGCGCGGTACACAAGGCGAGTGCCGCCCGCGGCGACGGCAAGGGCGATCACTCTGTTCGGCGTTCCCATGATCGCCAGCCTAGGCGTGGCGCGCAGGCCGCCGACAGGGGTCTCCGATCACGGACCCGCCTGACCGGCCGAGCCCTCACACCTCCGAACGCGCCGTCGCCAGCAGCTCCTCCGCATGTGCCCGGGCCGTCTCCGAGTCCTCCTGGCCCGCCAGCATCCGCGACAGTTCACGCACCCGGTCCTCGCCCTCCAGCACGGTGACCCCGGACCGGGTCACGGTGCCGTCGTCGGTCTTCTCGACCAGAAGCTGCCGGTCCGCGAATGCCGCCACCTGCGGCAGGTGCGTGACCACCACGACCTGCGCGGTCTTGGCCAGCTTCGCCAGCCGCCGGCCGATCTCGACCGCCGCCTTGCCGCCGACACCCGCGTCGACCTCGTCGAAGAGATACGTCGGCACAGGGTCGGTGCCCGCGAAGACGACCTCCACCGCCAGCATCACCCGGGACAGTTCACCGCCCGACGCACCCTTGGCGATCGGCCTCGGCTGTGCGCCGGGGTGCGGGGCGAGCAGCAGCTCGACCTCGTCCGCGCCCGACGAGGTGTACGCCACGGGCCGGCCGCCCACCTCGACACCGTCCGGGTCGTCGGACTGGCGGATGTCGAACGTCACCCGGGCGTGCGGCATCGCCAGATGCGCCAGCTCGGCCGTCACCGCGTCGGCGAACCGCGCCGCCGCCTCCGTACGCGCGTCGGTCAGTGCCTGCGCGAGGCCGGACAGTTCGGCGCGCAGCGCGTCGCGCTCGGCCGTGAGCTCGCCGATACGGTCGTCGTCGCCGTCCAGCTCGGTGAGCCGCCCGGCACTCTCCTCCGCCCAGGCCAGCACGGTGCGGATGTCCTCGCCGTACTCGCCGTACTTGCGGGTCAGTCCGGCGAGCGCGGCCCGCCGCTCCTCGACCACGGTCAGCCGCAGCGGATCGGCTTCCAGGTTGTCGGCGTACCCGGCGAGCTCGCCCGCCACGTCCCCGAGCAGGATGGAGATCTCGCCCATGCGGTCGGCGAGCGCTGCGAGCGCCGGGTCATGGGACCGTACGGCGTCCAGGGCCCGTCCGGCCCCCGCGACCAGCGTGGTGGCGTCGACGGACTCGGGGTCCTCCGGGTTGCCCGCGAGCGCCGCGTGCGCCACCGAGGCGGCTGAGGCGAGTGCCTCGGCGTGTCCGAGGCGCTCGGCCTCGGCGGCCAGTTCGACGTCCTCGCCCTCGCGCGGCTCGACACCGGCGATCTCGTTCAGCCCGAAGCGCAGCAGATCCGCTTCCTGGGCCCGCTCCCGGGCACGTGTGGTGAGTTCGTCCAGCTCGGTGGACACGGCCTTGAGGCGCCGGTAGGCGGCGAGGTACTTGGCGTGCGGTCCGGACACGGCGCCACCGGCGTACCGGTCCAGTGCCTGACGCTGCCGGGCGGCCTTGAGCAGCCCCTGCTGGTCGGTCTGACCGTGTACGGCGACGAGTTCATCGGCCAGTTCCATGAGCATGCCGACCGGAACCGAGCGTCCGCCGAGGTGGGCGCGTGAACGGCCCTCAGCGGAGACCGTCCGGCTGATCAGCAGCGCGCCCTCGTCCAGTTCGGCTCCGGCTTCCTCGGCTCGCACGACCGCGGGCGCGCCGGAAGGCAGCGCGACCCGCCCCTCCACGACCGCCGACTTGGCGCCGATCCGCACCAGGGCGGGGTCGGCGCGCCCGCCGAGCAGCAGTCCCAGACTGGTGACGACCATGGTCTTGCCCGCGCCGGTCTCTCCGGTCACCGCCGTGAATCCGGGCGAAAGCTCGACAACAGCGTCGTCGATGACCCCGAGCGACCGTATCCGCATCTCCTCCAACACGGACCTGACCATACGAGGTTTTGCCCGTGCTGTGCGACGCGGCCCCACCCGACCGTGGAAGACGCAGCTCGTTACTTGTGTGCGGGTCAGTCGTTGACCGGACCGCCCCGGGGCGCGGGGCGGTCTCGTCGTCGATGGAATCGGGTGGATTCGTCCCGTCAGCCAGGAAAGTAAGGACAGCAAGGAAAGTCGCCCTTGCCATCCTGGCCGGAACAGTCGGGATAGTCGGGATTCGACGGAAGCCTAGTGCGGCGCTCCCCGCCACCCCGAGACCGGCAGTGCGAACTTCGCCACCAGCCGGTCCGTGAACGACGCGTGGTGCAGCCGCGCAAGGCGCACCGGGACCTCGCCCCTGCGCACCTCCACCCGCGCGGCGTGCGGGAGCTGCACCGCCCTGCGGCCATCGCACCAGAGGACGCCGTGCGGGGTGTTCGGCTGGACCTCCACTGCCAGGACCGATGCGGGCGAGGTGACCAGCGGCTTCGCGAACAGTGCGTGTGCGCTGATCGGCACCATCAGCAGCGCTTCCACCTCAGGCCACACCACGGGACCGCCTGCCGAGAAGGCGTACGCGGTCGAGCCGGTCGGGGTGGCGCAGACGATGCCGTCGCAGCCGAAGGCGGTGACCGGCCGGCCGTCGATCTCCAGCACGACCTCCAGCATGCGCTCCGCCGACACCTTCTGGACGGCGGCCTCGTTGAGGGCCCAGTCCCGATGCACCACGTCGCCGTTGCTGCGTACGGCGACATCGAGGGTCATCCGCTCCTCGACCTCGTACGCACGCGTCACGACACGGTCGACGACCTTGTCGAGATCGTCTCGTTCGGCCTCCGCGAGAAAGCCGACCCGCCCCAGATTGACGCCGAGCATCGGCACCCCGGACGCGCGGGCGAACTCGGCGCCGCGCAGCAGCGTGCCGTCGCCTCCCAGCACGATCAGCAACTCGCAGCCGTCGAGCACCTCGGGCGTGGCCTCGGGAACGGTCTCCACGGCGTCCGGCAGCGGAAGGTCCCTCGCCTCGAACGCCAGCACCCGCACACCCAGGCCGGCCCGCAGCAGGCCCTGGACGACGAGTTCGGCACTGCGGATGGCCGCGGGCCGTCCGGTGTGCGCCAGCAGGAAGACGGTACGGGTGACGTGCGCGTCTCCACCCGTCGTCGTGGTCATACTCGTACTGGTATCGGTCAACGCGGCCCCTCCGCCACTGCACGATCGACATCCGCCGGGTCGAGGTCCGGCGCCCCGGCCCTGAGCCACAGAAAGTACTCGACGTTCCCGGAAGGGCCGGGCAGCGGACTGGCGGTCACACCGAGCACACCCAGCCCGAGCTCTCCGGCCTGGCGCGCCACGGTACGCACCGCTTCGGCGCGTAGCTCGGGGCTGCGCACCACTCCGCCGCTGCCGAGCCGCTCCTTGCCGACTTCGAACTGCGGCTTGACCATGAGGACGAGATCGGCGTCGGGCGCCGTGCACCGCACGAGCGCGGGAAGCACAAGGCCGAGCGGGATGAAGGACAGGTCGCCCACGACCAGGTCCACCGGCACCCCGTCGATCGTCTCCAGGGTCAACTCACGTACGTTCGTACGGTCTTTCACCGTCACGCGTTCATCGGTCTGGAGAGACCAGGCGAGCTGGCCGTATCCGACGTCAACGGCGACCACACGGGCCGCGCCCGCGCGCAGCAGCACATCGGTGAAGCCCCCGGTGGAGGCGCCCGCGTCCAGCGCCCGCCGGCCTTCGATCTTCAACCCTCTCGGTACGAACGCCTCGAACGCGCCGGCGAGCTTGTGGCCGCCGCGCGAGACGTACTCAGGGTCGGTGTCGTCCTGGGCGACGACGATGGCGGCGCTGGTCTCGACCTGGGTGGCCGGCTTGGTGGCGGTGTTGCCGCCGACGGTCACCCGTCCTGCCGCGATCAGCTGGCTCGCGTGCTCGCGCGAGCGTGCGAGCTTACGGCGTACCAGCTCGGCGTCGAGACGGCGGCGTGCCAGTCCTGCCACGTTCGGTTCAGCTCCTGTGATTGTGCGTGCGGTCGTGCTGGGGATGCGGACTGCGCGGTGTGTCCGGACGCGGTCCCGGAGGTTGCGCGTCCAGCGCGGTCAGTGTGTCGCGCAGACCCTGGTGTACATCCTCGTACACCTCGAGATGTCCGTCCGTCGGGAGCAGGTCGGCGTCGGCCAGCCGCTCCAGCCGCGCGTCGACCCCCGCATTGCCGGTGGGGACGCGCTCGATGCCCAGCGGCGCGGGCGCGGCGGGGTCGTACGGCTCCGGTGCCGGAGCCGCCGGCCGCGTCTCCCCTGCCGGCAGGTACTCCTCCACCGACACCGCCCCACCCGCTTCACCGGGCGGTACCACCTCTGCGGAGGCTTCCGTCGAGTCGCTCATGCCAAGACGCTACCCCGAGCCACTGGGGTACCGTCGATCACGATGGCGACCACGCAGGAGTGCCGCAGCGCACTCGACAGACTTTCGGACAACCTGGCGGCGGCGGACGGGGAGCTGCGCGGCGCCGCCGCCCTCGACCGCGCCCTGAGCTGCCACATCACGGACCTGGATGTCACCTTCACCGGCAGACTCTCCGCGGGCCGGATCGAGGTGCTGGACACCCTGGACGGGCCGCCGGTGAAGCGGGCGGACGTCCGGCTCACGATGACCGGTGACGATCTGGTGGCGATGGTCGACGGGAGGCTGAACTTCGCGAAGGCGTGGGCCTCGGGCCGGGTCAGGCTTGAGGCGGGGTTCCGCGATCTGCTGCGGCTGCGGGCCCTGCTGTAGCGGCCGCTGTGCCGC
>NZ_JBHXFA010000062.1:0-6790 GCF_042724175.1 Streptomyces sp. NPDC127084 | reverse complement strand
GCGGGGCTGTGTGAGGCGTGGGGGCGGCGCCCCCGCCGCGCGGGGGGGGCCGGCGGGAGACGCCGCGGCCGGGGGCCGGCCGCCGCCCGCGCCGCCCCCCCCCCACCACCAGCGGCGTGCCCGTCTCGGGATCCTCGATGACCTGGGAACGGACCCCGAACACCTCCTCGACAAGCTCGGCGGTCACGACTTCCCCGGGAGCACCCTCGGCGGCGATCTTCCCTCCGCGCATGGCGATGAGGTGGGTCGCGTAGCGGGCGGCCTGATTGAGGTCGTGCAGCACCGCGACGAGCGTACGGCCCTGGGTCTCGTGCAGTTCGGCGCAGAGGTCGAGTACCTCCAGCTGGTGCTGGATGTCGAGGAACGTGGTGGGCTCGTCCAGCAGCAGCAGCGGTGTCTGCTGGGCGAGGGCCATGGCGATCCAGACCCGCTGCCGCTGGCCGCCGGACAGCTCGTCCACGTAGCGGTCGGCCAGCTCGGCGACCCCGGTCGCCGTCATCGACTCCTGGACGATCCGCTCGTCCTCGCGGGACCACTGGCGCAGCAGGCCCTGGTGGGGGTAGCGGCCGCGGGCGACCAGGTCGCCGACCGTTATACCGTCGGGCGCGATGGAGGACTGGGGCAGCAGACCGAGGGTCCTGGCCACCTTCTTCGCGGGCATCGAGTGGATGGTCTGCCCATCCAGCAGCACCCGGCCCTGGCTGGGCTTGAGCATCCGCGAGAGCGCGCGCAGCAGGGTGGACTTGCCGCAGGCGTTCGGTCCGACGATCACCGTGAACGAGTGGTCGGGTATCTCGACCGAGAGATCCTCGGCGATCACCCGCTGGTCGTAGGCGAGGGTGACCGACTCCGCGGTGAGGCGCTGCATGGACGTGCTCCTGCTCCTGGTGTTCTTCTCGGGCTTGTCAGGCTTCTCGGGCCGCCCGGGTACTTCGGACCGTTCGGTCCGGGTCGCAGTCATATACGCCCCGCCTTGCGCTCGGTGACGAGCAGCCAGAGCAGATAGAGACCGCCGAGCACACCGGTGACGACCCCGACCGGCAGCTGCCGTTCCCCGAACGCCGAGGTGGCGATCCAGTCGGCACTCAGCAGCAGAGCCGACCCCATCACTGCGCTCGCGCCGATGTTCGGCCCCGGGGAACGGGTCAGCTTGCGGGCGAGCTGCGGAGCGCTGAGGGCGACGAAGACGACAGGTCCGGCCGCCGCGGTGCCCACGGCCGTGAGCAGCACAGCCGCCCCCATGAGCACACCCCGGGTCCGCTCGACGCGAACCCCGAGTGCGTACGCGGCGTCATCCCCCATCTCCAGCATTCGCAGCGGCCTGCCATACGCCATGCACAGCGGGATCAGCACCGCGCACATCACGAGCAGTGGCCAGAACTGGCTCCAGTCACGCCCGTCGAGCGAGCCGGTCATCCAGACGACTGCGCGCGTGGCATCGACCAGATTCGCCTTGGTGACGAGGTAGTGGATGGCGCCGGTGAGCATCGCGGCGATCGCGATACCGACCAGGACCAGGCGGTAGCCGTGCACTCCCTGTTTCCACGCGAGCAGATACACGGCGATGCCCGTCACCAGAGCACCCACGATCGCGCCGCCGGCGGTGGCCACCGCCCCACCGTGGAACAGGACGATGACGATGAGCGCGCCGACCGTCGCGCCCTGGCCGATGCCGAGTACATCAGGACTGCCCAGCGGGTTGCGCGAGATGGACTGGAACACCGCACCGCCCACCGCCAGCGCGGCACCGACCAGCAGTGCCACCATCACCCGCGGCAGCCGTACCTCCTGGACGATGAACTCCTGCGCCGGCGTTCCGTCGCCGAGCAGGGTCGCCACCACCTCTTGCGGCGTCATCGGGAAGTCGCCGCTGCCGACGAGCACGACCGCGATCATGAGCGCGACCGCCAGCAGGAACAGGCATACGAGGGACGCCCTGGGGTCGACGCGTATCGAGAACCCTCCTGGCGTGCGTATCGCCTTCACGGCTGTCACGGCCTCGTCGGCCTTCACGGCCTTCACGGCCTTCACAGCTGAGCCATCCTCTTGCGCCGTACGAGATAGATGAAAACGGGCCCGCCGATGAACGCCGTGACCACGCCCACCTGGAGCTCGGACGGCCGGGCAACGATCCGGCCGACGACGTCGGAACCGAGCAGCAGCACGGGCGAGAGCACGGCGGCGTACGGCATGATCCAGCGCATGTCCGGGCCGGTGATGGCCCGTACGAGGTGCGGGACCATCAGGCCGATGAAGACGATCGGCCCGCAGGCCGCGGTCGCGGCTCCGCACAGCAGCGTCACCGCGAGCATCGCAAGCACACGTGTACGAGTCAGCCGTGCGCCCAGAGCCCTGGCGGTGTCGTCGCCCAACTCCAGCGCGTTCAGCGGGCGGGCGATCAGCAGGGCGACCAGGACTCCCGCGCCGATGAACGGCGCGATCTTGCTGATGGTGGCGGGATCGGCGGAGGCCAGCGAGCCGACGGTCCAGAACCGCAGCCGGTCGAGGGCGGCCGAGTCCAGCAGTTGTACGGCGTTGACGTAGCCGTACAGCGCCGCGGTGGCCGCCGTACCGGCGAGGGCGAGGCGGACCGGAGTGGCACCGCGACTACCGCCGAGCACGTACACGACGACGGAGACGACGCCCGCGCCGACGAAGGCGAACCAGACGTAGGCACTGACGGACCTGACGCCGAGGAAACTGATGGCCGAAACGACGGCAGCCGCCGCTCCGGCGTTGACCCCGAGCAGACCCGGTTCGGCGAGCGGATTACGCGTGAGTGCCTGCATCACCGCACCCGCGAGCCCGAGCGCCGCGCCGACCAGCAGCCCGAGAACCGTCCTCGGCACCCGGACGTCGTGCACGATCACGTCGTTCCCCGTGCCGGCGTTCTGGAAGAGGCCATGCCACACATCGCCCACCGGAATCGGCTTGGCCCCGATCGCGACGCTCGCGACACAGACAAGCAGCAGGACACCGACGCCGGCCAGCAGCCCCACAGCACGCAGCACATGGCGCTTGCGCGGTTCGGGCGCGGGCTTCGGTTCGGGCCCTGACTCGGCGGACGCCGGGGCCGCGCTCTTTCGGGAAGGACTGTCGACCAACACCGGGTTAGGTTAGCCTACCCTCCCAAATCACCCAGAGGTGGGCCCCGCCGTCAGTACGGCGAGCTCACCGACCAGCCCCACCCAGACCCGTTCCAGCTCACCACCCCAGTCGGGCCAGCACCTTCGCCGCGTCCAGCCTGCTCGCCGCCTGCCCGGCCTCCGTCCACGCCGCCGCGCACAACGCCCGCAGTCCGTCGAGCGCTTCGCCCTCCCCCTCCAGCTCCAACGCACCCCCGCGCACGGACGCCCGCCAGCCCCGGCAGCCGAAGGCACCCGCGTCGTCACCTACCTCGGGCTGACCGGGCAGCAGCCCCCGCAGATCGGCGTCCACATAAGTGGGCCGGTGCTCCGGCCGGGCAGCCAGCAGCCGCGCCGGGTCCGTAACCCCGGTCAGTACGAGCAGCGAGTCCACGCCCCCGTTGAACGCCCCCTCGATGTCGGTGTCCAGCCGGTCACCCACGACCAGGGGGCGCTCGGCTCCCGTCCGCAGGACGGTCTCCCGGTGCATCGGTGGCAGCGGCTTCCCCGCCACCTGCGGCTCGGCTCCGGTGGCGATCCGCACCACCTCCACCGCCGCGCCGTTCCCCGGTGCGATGCCCCGGGCGCTCGGGATCGTCAGGTCCGTGTTGGACGCGAACCACGGCACGCCACGCGCGATGGCGTAGCACGCCTCGGCGAATCGTCCCCAGGCCAGCTCCGGGCCGCCGTACCCCTGGACCACGGCGGCCGGATCGTCGTCCGCCGACTCCACCGGTACGAGCCCGCGCTCACTCAGCGCGACCCGAAGCCCCTCGCCGCCCACGACCAGCACGCGCGCGCCCGCGGGCACCTGGTCGGCGATGAGGCGCGCCACGGCCTGCGCCGAGGTGACGACATCGGCGGCCTCTGCAGGCACCCCGAGTTCCGTGAGGTGAAGAGCCACCGCGTCCGGTGTGCGCAGCGCGTTGTTCGTGACGTACGCCAGGTGCATGCCCCCCGCGCGCGCCGCCCCCAGGGCGTCCACCGCGTGCGGGATGGCCTTCCCGCCCGCGTACACCACCCCGTCGAGGTCGAGCAGTGCGGTGTCGTAAGCGCCGCTCAGCGCCCGCGCGCTGCCGCTCGGCCTGGTCCTGCCCGGCTCGCCCATCCTGGTCCGCTCCTCACTCGTGGTGCTGTCCCCAGATCATCGCGTATGTCCCCCGCCACATACGATGCATGGATGAACACGAGAGGTGTCCCAGCCGACGACGGCCTACGCCTGATGCCGTTCCGCGGACTTCGCTATGTCCCCGAGCGGGTGGGCAGTCTTGCCGCGGTGACCTCGCCTCCGTACGACGTGGTCGTTCGCCCCGACGGCCTACTGCACCTGGAGTCGGCCGATCCGCACAACATCGTCCGGTTGATCCTCCCGCAAGCCGACACCGCAGCCGAACGCCACGAGCAGGCCGCCGAGACGCTGGAACGCTGGCTGACCGAAGGGGTGCTCGCGCCGGACCCGGAACCCGCCCTCTACGTCTACGAGCAGCGCAAGGGCGAGATCCTCCAGCGCGGGCTCATCGGCGCCCTGGCCCTCTCCGAACCGGACAAGGGCATCGTGCTCCCGCACGAGGACGTGATGCCTCATGTGGTGGCGGACCGCGCCGCGCTGATGCGGACGACCGCGGCCAACCTGGAACCGCTGCTCCTGACGTACCGGGGTGACGGCTCCGAATCCGGAGCGGGAGCCGTCATCGACCGGATCGCCCTTGAACGCCCGCTGCTGGCGACGACCACGGAAGACGGCTTCAGCCACCGTCTGTGGTCTGTCACCGCCCCTGACGACCTCGACCGGATCTCCCAGGAGCTGACCCGCCACCAAGCCCTGATCGCCGACGGCCATCATCGCTGGGCGACGTATCTGCTGCTGCGCGACGAGCAGCGGGTGCCGGGAGCCTGGAACTACGGCCTGGTCCTGCTGATCGACACGGCCCGCTATCCACTGCGGGTCCGTGCGATCCACCGGCTGCTGAACCGCCTGCCGGTCGCGGACGCCCTGGCCGCCGTGGAGGGACTCGTACGGGTGCGGGACGTCGAGGGTCCGCTCGGCAACGCCCTTGAGGCCCTGGCGGAGGCGGCGGCAGAAGGCAATGCCTTCCTGCTCGCCGGGGACGGCGGCTTCCACCTCCTGGACCGCCCTGATCCTGCCCTGCTGGCGCGCACCGTGCCGACGGGCCGGCCCGAGGCCTGGCGCAGCCTCGACGCGACGGTGCTCCACTCCACGCTGCTGGAGCACGTCTGGCGGGTCCCGGATTCTCCGGAGGAGGTCACCTACATCCACGCCACCGAGGCGGCGGTCGAACAGGCCGAACGGCGCGGCGGCACGGCGGTGCTGATGCACCCCGTACGGGAGGACGTGGTCCGGGACCTCGCACGCCAGGGTGTCACGATGCCGCGCAAGTCGACGTCGTTCGGTCCGAAGCCTGCGACGGGGCTGGTGCTGAGGAGCCTGAGCCTGGACTGATGGACCGAGAAGGTCTGAACCAGGAAAAGGGTCCGGCCCCATGGATGCCATGGGGCCGGACCTTCGCTGTGTCTGCTGTGCCGGGTCGGAATCAGTCCTCGTCGGTGCCTTCGGCTGCATCGGCAGGAGCTTCGTCCTCGGCCTCAACCGCTACGGTCGCGGCGTCGGCGTCGCTGATGTCCGCGCTCTCGTCCTCGTCGTCGGTGAGCGCATCGACGAATTCCACTCCGTCCAGCGCGGCCAGCCGGTCCGAGGCGTCCGTGGCCCCGTCCTTGTCGGCCTCGACGGCCTTGGCGAACCACTCACGGGCCTCATCCTCACGCCCGGCGGCCAGAAGGGCGTCCGCGTACGCGTAGCGCAGTCGGGCACTCCACGGCTGGATCGCGTTGGAAGCCAGCTCAGGGCTCTGAAGCGTGACGATGGCGGCATCCAGCTGCCCCATGTCGCGCCGTGCGCCCGCCGCGACGAGACGCATCTCGACCTGTCCGGCTTTGTCCAGCTTCTGTACCTCGGCCTCACCGGCCATGGCCAGTGCCTTCTCGGGCCGGCCCAGGCCGCGCTCGCAGTCGGCCATCATCGGCCACAGCTCGACACTGCCGGTCATCCGCCGCGCGGCACGGAACTCCGCGAGCGCCTCCGAGTACTTCTGCACGGCGTACGCGGCGAATCCCGCCGCCTCACGCACCGCCGCGACACGGGAGGCGAGACGCAGGGCCACTCGGGAGTACCCGTACGCCTGCTCCGGGTCCTCGTCAATCAGCCGGGCGACCATCACCAGATTCCTGGCGACATCCTCCGCGAGCGTCCGCGGCAGGCTCTGGAGCTCCTGGTGCACATCCGCGTCGATCTCGTCGCCGGTGACGTCCTCCGGAATAGGCAGCCGCTTGATCGGCTCCCGATCCCGGTCGCGGTCGTCACGGCGGCCGTATCCACCGCGCTCGTCCCGCCCGCGGTAGCCGCCACGGTCGCGGTCCGCCCGATCATCACGACGGGGGCCACGCGCGCGGTCGTCACGACGGAACCCACCACGGTCATCATCGCGACGCGGCGCACGGTCGTCACGACGGAACCCACCACGGTCATCATCGCGACGCGGCGCACGGTCGTCACGACGGAACCCACCACGATCGTCATCCCGACGCGGACCACGGTCAACTCGTGTCGCCGAAGGCTCTTCAGGGGGGGTGGGGGGGGGGGCGGGAGG
>NZ_JBHXFA010000061.1:37590-38759 GCF_042724175.1 Streptomyces sp. NPDC127084 | reverse complement strand
GAGTGCACCGGCCGCAGGACACGGTCATGAAGGTCATGAATATGAGGAAGCTTACGTCCGGCTTGCCTCAGCAAGCAGGGGCCGCGAGGCACAGGACGCGGAGGGGCGGCGCAGCGCTTACGCGGCGCCGTCCTCCTGGGAACGGTTCGAATCCAGGCGGGACTTCGCCCGGTCCACCTTCACGGCGATCTGCGCCGACATCGCGTCTCGCTGCTTGCGCAGCAGCACGAAGCTCAGCGGCGCCGAGATGATCACGGCGAGTACGAGCACCCACAGCAGGTTGGAGTCGCCGAGTCCGCGCGGCAGCACCCGCAGGTACACCAGCCCCCACAGGGCGAGGAAGCAGCCGGCGAAGATGCCCAGGCGCATCAGCGTGTACCGGGCTGTGGGGCTGAGCTTGCTGGCGACGCTGTTGCTGTTGCTGTCGGACATGGCGGTGACTTCTTTCTCTGTGATCAGTGGTGATCAGTTCAGGGGGAGCAGCATCGTGATGTCGTCGCGGTCGTCGCCGTCGGCGACCCGTATCGCGCCAGGCACCCGTCCGACCTCCTTGTAGCCGCAGGAGGCGTAGAAGTCCTCCAGGCCAAGACCGCCGCGGCAGGTGAGGCGTATCGCCTCGACGCCTTCGAGGGTACGGGCTGACTCCTCCGCTGCCGCGAGGAGGTCGCGACCGTAGCCCTTGCCCTGGTGGCGCGGGTGGACCATCACGGTGTAGAGCCAGATCCAGTGCCGCATCAGGCGGTGCGTGTTGCGGGTGAGGAACGCGGCGGCGGCCAGCCGTCCGTCCTCGTCGTAACCGACGAGGAGCCGCCGCTGTCCCTCGGCGAGTGCCGTCAGTTGCTTGAGCCACTCCGGCCTGATGTCCTCCACCGTCACCGGCGGCACGAAGCCGACCGCGCCGCCCGCGTTGGACACATCGGTCCAGAGCGTGAGGAAGCCGTCCCGCAGGGCAGGGTCCACAGGCGGGTCGAGCCGGAAGGACAACGTCATGCGGTCGACGGTAACAACCGGCCCGGACTGTCCCGCTTGTGGGGGTGTGTGAGCCTGCTCGCAGTCGCGGGGGCAAAAACGGAGTGGGGGGGGGGCGGGGGGGGGGAGGGCAGGCTCGCCGCGCGCAGCGAAAGCAGAGCCCGCCGCAAAGAGCCAACGACAAACACACCGCAAGAACA
>NZ_JBHXFA010000061.1:0-37580 GCF_042724175.1 Streptomyces sp. NPDC127084 | reverse complement strand
GTTGTGGGGGTGGTGGTCGCGTGGGGGTCTGGGGGGGCCAAATCCGGGGGGGGGGGGCGGCCTAGCCCGGGCCGGCGCCCCGGAGAGCCTCGGGGAGTCAGACCCGCATGGGCTGCGGCGACTCGCGGCGGTCCGCGTCCGGGCCGGGGTACTCGCGGATGATCTCGTAGCGGGTGTTCCGCTCCACCGGGCGGAAACCGGCGTCCCGGATCAGGTCCAGCAGGTCGTCCCGGGTGAGCTTGTTCGGCGTCCCGTAGTTGTCGGCGTCATGGGTGATCTTGTACTCGACCACCGAGCCGTCCATGTCGTCCGCGCCGTGCTGGAGCGCGAGCTGGGCGGTCTGCACACCGTGCATCACCCAGAAGACCTTGACGTGCGGGACGTTGTCGAAGAGCAGCCGGGAGACGGCGAAGGTCTTGAGCGCCTCGGCGCCGGTGGCCATCGTCGTGCGCGCCTGGAGCGTGTTGCGGACCTTGCCGTCCTGCATGTCCACGAAGTCGTGCTGGTAGCGCAGCGGGATGAAGACCTGGAAGCCGCCAGTCTCGTCCTGGAGCTCCCGCAGCCGGAGTACGTGGTCCACGCGGTGGCGGGGCTCCTCGATGTGCCCGTACAGCATCGTGCACGGGGTCTTGAGGCCCTTCTCGTGCGCGAGGCGGTGGATGCGGGACCAGTCCTCCCAGTGGGTGCGGTGGTCCACGATGTGCTGACGGACCTCCCAGTCGAAGATCTCGGCGCCACCGCCGGTCAGCGACTCCAGACCGGCGTCGATCAGCTCGTCGAGGATCTCGCTCGCGCTCAGGCCCGAGATCGTTTCGAAGTGGTGGATCTCGGTGGCCGTGAACGCCTTCAGCGAGACGTTCGGCAGCGCCTTCTTCAGCTCGCTGAGCGAGCGGGGGTAGTAGCGCCACGGCAGGTTGGGGTGGAGGCCGTTGACGATGTGGAGCTCGGTGAGGTTCTCGCTCTCCATCGTCCTGGCGAGGCGCACGGCCTCCTCGATGCGCATGGTGTACGCGTCCTTCTCGCCCGGCTTGCGCTGGAACGAGCAGTAGGCGCACGACGCGGTGCACACGTTGGTCATGTTGAGGTGGCGGTTGACGTTGAAGTGGACCACGTCGCCGTTCTTGCGTGTGCGCACCTCGTGGGCGAGACCGCCGAGCCAGGCCAGGTCGTCCGACTCGTAGAGGGCGATGCCGTCTTCACGGCTCAGCCGCTCGCCGGCCCGGACCTTCTCCTCCAGCTCGCGCTTGAGCCCCGCGTCCATGCGGTCGCCTCCCACTTGTCTTGTCCTCGTCCTGGAGCATTCCTGCCCCTGAGAGGTCACCCCCCGGAGGCCTCACCCACGTTACGCCTAGGGCTGCTCGGGCAGGTCCCCGACCCGGTTCTCCCACTTCGTGGAGAGCACGATCGTCGTGCGCGTACGCGAGACGCCCTTCGTCCCGGACAGCCGGCGGATGGTCTTCTCCAGACCGTCCACGTCACCGGCCCGGACCTTGAGCATGTACGAGTCGTCGCCCGCGATGAACCAGCAGTCCTCGATCTCCGCCAGGTCGCGCAGCCGGCGCGCCACGTCCTCGTGGTCGGCGGCGTCGGAGAGCGAGATGCCGACGAGCGCGGTGACGCCGAGGCCGAGCGAGGCGGAGTCGACGGTGGCCCGGTAGCCGGTGATGACGCCGGCGGCTTCCAGGCGGTTGATGCGGTCGGTGACGGAGGGACCGGAGAGTCCGACGAGTCGGCCGAGCTCCGCGTACGAAGCCCTGCCGTTCTCGCGCAGAGCCTGGATGAGCTGCCTATCCACGGCGTCCATATGCCTGAGCCTTCCATTATTCAGCGATACCGCAAGTTTACGTGTAGAATCTAAGGCACGCAGGGCCGACACCCTGTGAATCTTTCAAACGATCAAAGACGATCTATACAGGAGATGACACTCACCGTGTACACGATCGAGATGGCCCACGCCCACATGAGGCAGCTTCAGGAGCTGGCCAACCGCTCGCGTGCCCACCAGCCTGCCGCCGCCTACCGCGTCGACCGGGGCTCCGCCCGCCCCGCCCGTCGCCCGGCCAAGAAGCGCTAGTACCAGCGCTGGCACCAGCTGCTCCTCAGTCGGCTGGCCGTTTCAGTCACTACGGGACTGGGCACCTCCCAGCTCCCCTTCCCAGCGGCGGTACAGCCGGTGCGGCACCCCTGCCGCGTCCAGCACCCGCCCCGCGACGAAGTCCACCAGATCCTGGATGTGCGTCGCGCCCGCGTAGAACGCCGGAGAGGCGGGCAGCACCACTGCGCCCGCCTCGTCCAGCGCCACCAGATGCCTGAGGGTCTGCCCGTTCAGCGGGGTCTCCCGCAGCGCGACCACCAGCTTGCGACGCTCTTTCAGCATCACGCTCGCCGCACGCTGGAGCAGGTCCTTCGAGAGCCCGAGCGCTACCCCCGCGACACACGCCGTGGAAGCCGGCACGATCAGCATCCCCTTGACCGGGTACGAGCCCGAGGACGGTCCGGCGGCGAGGTCGCCGACCGCCCAGTGGCGTATATCCGCCAAAGCCGCGTCAGCCACCGCGAACGTGCCCGGTTTGCCATCAGCCCCCCGGGTCAGCCACTCGCGCAGATCGTCCCGCCAGCGCGCGTCCCGGAAGGCGATCCCCGTCTCGTCCAGGAGAGTGAGCCGCGACGCGCGCGACACCACCAGGTCCACGCTCTCACCCGCATCGAGCAACCCCCGCAGCACGGCTGCTGCGTACGGGGTGCCCGAGGCCCCGGAGACCCCGACGACCCACGGGGTTCGGTGGGTGGTGCGGTTGGCGTCATTCATGGGATCGAGCCTATCCGGCCATGTGATGGCGGAACCGACTAAGGTACCCCGGACGTTTCCGGGGGGAGACGCAGGAAACCACGGGGGCCACCATGACAGCCACGTCCACGGGATCGACCTGGGCCGGCAGGACCGGCCGTGCCGCCACGGCCGCCGTGCTGATGCTCGGCTGGGTGGCTCTGCTGTGGGTGCTGGAGATCGTCGACTTCGCCACGGGGAATGCCCTCGACGCCTACGGGGTCACCCCGCGCGAGCCGTCCGAACTGGCCGACATCCTGCCCGCCGCGTTCCTCCACGTCGGCTTCGGCCATGTCGCCGCCAACAGCCTCCCGCTGATGGTGCTCGGCTTCCTCGCCGCGCTGGGAGTCGGCATGGGCCGGTTCGCCGGGGTCGTGCTCACCGTCATCGCGGCCTCGGGCCTCGGCGTGTGGCTGACCTCCCCGTCCGGGTCGATCACCCTGGGCGCGTCTGGCGTCGTCTTCGGACTGTTCGGCTATGTGCTGGCGCGCGGCTTCGTGGACCGCAGCTTCCGCGATGTGCTGATCGGCCTGCTGGTGGCCGGGCTCTACGGCTCGATCCTGTGGGGTGTGCTTCCCGCCGACAGCGGCATCAGCTGGCAGGCGCACCTGTTCGGGCTGCTGGGCGGGGTGGGGGCGGCCTTCCTGTTCCGCAGGCGGCGGGCGGGGGCGGGGACCGCGGAACTCACTGTGTAACGGGCGGTCCGGGGGCGCTGGGGTCCACCGGGAGGTCTCCGGTGTCCAGGGAGAGCTTGCCGATCCCGGTCTCCACGACGACGGTCTTGCCGTACGGAAGCGTGTCCCGGCCCAGATAGCCGTCCGGGCTCGGGTTCCAGTGCGTCACGCAGTGCGCCTTGTACGGGTCGAAGATCAGGTAGTGCGGGATGCCGCGCCGCGCATAGGCCCGGTCCTTGATCTCGTAGTCGTTGCGGACGCTGCCCGGTGAGACCACTTCGACGGCCAACTCGATGAGATCGGGCGAGTAGGCGCTGAGGTTCTTCTCGGCCTCTCGCTTCGGGATCACGGCGAGATCCGGGCAGAACTCGTTCGCGTCGTCGAATGGAATCGTGACGTCGCTGAGGAAGCCCCACTCCTCGGAGAGCTGGGCTCCGATCGCGCTCCACAGCTTCCAGATCGTCTGGTTGTGGTGCGGCTTCACGGGACTCATCACGATGGCGCCCTCGACGATCTCCGTCCGATAGCCCGGGAACATGTCCTCAAGCCGGCTGAGCTGCGAGTGCAGACGGTCGATCTCCGAGACGGTAGCTGTCACATCGGCCTCCCTGTCCATGCACTCGATGGTAGGCCGCACAGTAGCTACGGGGTGAGACCTCGAACGACCAGATCGATCAGCGCACACACGAAAAGGCTAATCCCGATAAACCCGTTGACCGTGAAGAACGCCTTGTTCAGCCGGGACAGGTCGTGCGGTGTCACGATCGTGTGCTCGTAGACGAACGCCACCGCGACGACCACAAGACCGGCCCAGAAGAACAGCCCGGCGCCGGTCGCCAGCGCGTACCAGACCAGCAGGCCCGTCGTCACGGCATGGCAGACCCGCGCCCCCCACAGCGCCGCCGGGATGCCGAAGCGGGCCGGGAACGACTTCACTCCGTGGGCGCGGTCGGCCTGGACGTCCTGGCAGGCGAAGATCAGGTCGAAGCCGCCGATCCAGACGCCGACCGCGAGGCCGAGGATCACCGCGTCCCAGGACCAGGAACCGGTGACCGCGAGCCACGCTCCGACCGGCCCTATGGCCTGGGCGATGCCCAGGATGGCGTGCGGGTAGTTCGTGAACCGCTTCCCGTACGGATAGACCACCATCGGGACCACCGCGAGCGGCGCGAGCGCCAGGCACAGCGGGTTGAGCAGGGCGGCGGCGCCCAGGAAGAGCACCAGGGCGATGCCCGCGCCGGTCCAGGCGGACCGTACGGTCACGGCGCCCGTCACCAGCTCACGGTTCGCGGTGCGCGGGTTACGGGCGTCGATCTCGCGGTCGATGATCCGGTTGCAGGCCATCGCGAACGTGCGCAGGCCCACCATGCACACGGTGACCAGCAGCAGCGTCACCCAGTCGACGCGCCCGTCGAGCTGGAACATGGCCGTCAGCGCGGCGATATAGGCGAAGGGCAGCGCGAAGACGGAGTGCTCGATCATCACCAGGCGCAGGAACGCCTTGGTGCGGCCGGGACTCGGGACCGCCGCGGCCGAGGCGCTCACAGGCCGTACTCCTTCCAGCGGCGGTCGACCAGCGCCGCCGTGTCCGGGTCGGAGAGCACCATGTCGGGCCAGCCGCCGTCCCGGGTGTAGCCCTCCTCGGGCCACTTCTTCGTGGCGTCGATGCCCGCCTTGCCGCCCCAGAACTGCTGGTACGAGGAGTGGTCCAGGTGGTCCACCGGGCCCTCCACCACCGTCAGGTCGCGGGCGTAGTCCGTGTTGCCGAGGGCCCGCCAGGCGACCTCGTGCAGGTCGTGGACGTCGCAGTCGGAGTCCACGACCACGATCAGCTTGGTCAGCGACATCATGTGCGCGCCCCAGATGGCGTGCATCACCTTCTGGGCGTGCTTCGGGTACTTCTTGTCGATCGAGACGATCGCGCAGTTGTGGAAGCCGCCGGCCTCGGGCAGGTGGTAGTCCACGATGTCCGGGACGATGACCTTCAGCAGCGGAAGGAAGAAGCGCTCGGTGGCCCGGCCCAGCGGGCCGTCCTCGGTCGGCGGACGGCCGACCACGATCGACTGGAGCAGCGGGCGCCGACGCATCGTCACACAGTCGATGGTGAGCGCCGGGAAGGGCTCCTGCGGGGTGTAGAAGCCGGTGTGGTCGCCGAACGGGCCCTCGGGCAGCATCTCGCCGGGCTCGAGCCAGCCCTCGATGACGACCTCGGCGTTCGCCGGGACCTGGAGCGGGACGGTCTTGCAGTCGACCATCTCGATCCGCTTGCCCTGGAGGAAGCCCGCGAAGAGGTACTCGTCGATGTCGCCGGGCAGCGGCGCGGTCGAGGCGTACGTCACGGCGGGCGGGCAGCCGAAGGCGATGGCGACCGGCAGCTTCTCACCGCGCCGCGCGGCCACCTGGTAGTGGTTGCGGCTGTCCTTGTGGATCTGCCAGTGCATGCCGATGGTGCGCTTGTCATGGCGCTGGAGGCGGTAGAGCCCGAGATTGCGCACACCGCTCTCGGGGTCCTTGGTGTGGGTCAGACCCAGGTTGAAGAACGAGCCGCCGTCGTCGGGCCAGGTGAACAGCGCGGGAAGCTGCTCCAGATCGACCTCGTCGCCGCGCAGCACGACCTCCTGCACCGGCGCGTCCTTGACCTTCTTCGGCGGTACGTGGGTCATGGCGCCGAGCTTTCCGAACGCCTCGCGTACGCCCATGAACCCGTGCGGCAGCTCGGGCTTGAGCAGTCCGCCGATCTTCGCGCTGATGTCGTCGTAGGACTTCAGGCCCAGTGCCTTGAGGAGGCGGCGGTCCGTCCCGTACACGTTCATCGCCAGCGGCATGGCGGAGCCGCGGACGTTCTCGAACAGCAGCGCGGGGCCGCCGGACTTCTGGACCCGGTCGACGATCTCGCCGACTTCGAGGTAGGGGTCGACTTCGGCCTTGATGCGCTTGAGGTCGCCCTCGCGCTCCAGTGCGCGCAGCAGCGAGCGAAGATCGTCGTAAGCCATGCCGTCCAGTATCTGCCACTCGCTAGGCTGGAACCGTCACGGGGGCCGCTCACACGGCCCCGATCTCCGCACGCAGGGGGCCGCCAATGTTCCGGGTGCTGATGTTCTTGGTGCCGCTGGCGCTCAGCATCTACGCCTTCATCGACTGCATCTCCACGGACGAGAAGCAGATCAGGTACATCCCGAAGCCGATATGGGCGATCCTCGTGCTGCTCTTCCCGCTCGTGGGGTCGGTCTCCTGGCTGATCGCGGGCAAGAACCGGGCGGGGCGGCAGCCCGCGCGCCGCGGTGGATGGGTGGCGCCGGACGACAACCCGGACTTCCTGAAGTCGCTGGGTGACGAGAACCGCCAGGCGAAGGGCCCCGAGCAGGGCCGGGAGCAGGACCCCGGGCGGGGCCGCGACGAGGACCCCGGGCAGAGCAGCGAGCAGGAGCGGCGGCGGGACGGCGGCGAATCCGGCGGCGGCCAGGCCTGACCGTGTCCGATCGGAGCCGGCGGGCGCCGATCGGGCTGGCGAAGGCCGATCCGGCTGGCGGAGGACCGGGCCTCAGCACCTGAATCCGCAGAAGGCGTCGAGCCGCGTCGCTCTGGCGTCCCGCGCCGCCCGCACGGGACAGTGGGCGCATGGACCCGGAGCAGGCACGGCGGTGGCTGGCCACCGCGCTTGGCGAAGCCCGCGCGGGGCTCGCCGAAGGCGGTATCCCCATCGGCGCGGCCCTCTACGGCCCGGACGGCGCCCTGCTCGGCCAGGGGCGCAACCGCCGCGTACAGGACGGTGATCCCTCGCTGCACGCGGAGACCGCCGCGTTCCGTGCGGCGGGGCGGCGGCGCTCGTACCGGGGTACGACGATGGTCACCACCCTGTCCCCCTGCTGGTACTGCGCCGGGCTCGTGCGGCAGTTCGGTATCACGCGGGTCGTGGTCGGCGAGGCGGAGACCTTTCCCGGTGCCCAGGGCTGGCTCGCCGCGCACGGTGTGGATGTGACGGTGCTCGACGATCCGGACTGTACGGCGCTGATGCGCGAGTTCATCCGTACCCGCCCCGAGCTGTGGAACGAGGACATCGGCGATGACGCGTGAAGTGATCCCGGTCATCGATCTGAAGCCGTGGCTCTCCGGGGACCCGGCCGCCCGCGCCGTGACCGCCGCCACCGTCGACGCCGCGCTGCGCAGCGCGGGGTTCCTGCTGGTCACCAACCACGGTGTGGACCCGGAGCTGGGCGCCCGGATCCGGGAGTCGGCGCGCGGTTTCTTCCGGCTGCCGCCGGCTGCGAAGGAGCCGTACGCGGTGAAGGTCGGCGGCCGCGGCTGGCTCGGTCCCGGTGCGGAGGCCAACGCGTACGCCGAGGGCGGCGCGACACCGCCCGACCTGAAGGAGTCGCTGTCCTTCGCGGCGGACGAGCCGACCGGGGTGCCCGCGGTGGACGCCGAGTGGTTTCTGCCGAACCGCTGGCCGCGCGAGGTGCCGGCGCTCAGGCCCGCCGTGGAGGCGTATCTGCGGCAGATGCGGGAGCTGTCGGACCGGCTGCTCGGGCTGCTCGGTGCCGCGCTCGGTGGGCCGGAAGACTTCTTCACCCGGCACACCGGCCATCCGACCTGGGGTTTCAACATCAACTGGTATCCGGGCCGGGACACGGTCGGGGAGCCGGAGCCGGGGCAGTTCCGGATCGGTCCGCACACCGACTTCGGCACGGTCACCGTGCTCGACCGGCAGACCGGCAAGGGCGGGCTCCAGGTCTTCACAGACGGCGGAGGCTGGCAGGACCCGCCCTGGGTGCCCGGTTCGCTGACCGTCAACATCGGCGATCTGATGGCCCGCTGGACGGACGGCCGCTGGTGCTCGGGGCGCCACCGGGTGCTTCCGCCGCCCGCCGACGTACCGGCGGAGGAGCTGATGTCGCTCGTCTACTTCTACGAGTGCGACCCGGGTACGGACGTCCGGGGCATCGACTCGCACGTGTATCTGCGGGACCGGCTGGACGCGATCACGGCCGACTGACGTACTCGGCGCGCAGCTCGCGGAAGCGGCCGGGGGTCCAGGCGCCCCAGTCGGCTGGATGTCCGTCGAGCGCCCGCTCGAGGTACTCGAAGTGCTGGTGCCAGCCCGCCAGGTCGTCCAGGCGCTGCTCGTCGGTCCCGGTGAACTCGTTGGTGAAGCGCAGCACGGTCGCCAGCGAGTCGGCGGGCGCCGGTTCCATGTGGAAGCGGATCCGGCCGTGCGGTTCGACGGTGTACTCGGCGACGGACTCCATGTCCCAGGCCGTCACGCGCCCGGTGGCCACCGTCTCCTCGGCATCGTCGGGGGCGTTGAGCCAGCGCAGCCGTACCCCGCCGCCCAGGTGGGTCTCCAGCAGATCGGCGACCGCCAGCCACTGCGGCAGGCCCTCCGGGGTCGCCACGGCCGCCCACACCCGTACGACGGGATGGGGCAGCCGCACCACAAAGTGCAGGAGGTGGGTCGTGGTGCCGTCGCCGCCTTCGCGGGTCTCGCTGGTGCCATGAGGGATCGGTTCGCTCATGGCACCAGCGTCGCCCGGGTGGCCGGGGGCCGCTACCGCGTGCGCCCACCCGGCCGACTGCCGACTGGAGCCAGGACTACGGCCAGGGGAGGGGTCAGACGCCCGCGTAGCCGTGCAGGCTGTTCACGAACAGGTTGACGCCGTAGTAGTTGAAGAGGAAGCAGGCGAAGGCGATCAGCGCGACATACGCCGCCTTGCGGCCCTTCCACCCGGCGGTGGCGCGGGCGTGCAGATACGCCGCGTACGCCACCCAGGTGATGAACGACCAGACCTCCTTGGCGTCCCAGCCCCAGTAGCGGCCCCAGGCGTCACCGGCCCAGATCGCCCCGGCGATGATCGTGAAGGTCCACAGCGGGAAGATCGCCGCGTTCACGCGGTACGCGAACTTGTCCAGGCTCGCCGCCGATGGCAGCCGCTCCAGCACCGAACGGGCGAAGGAGCCGGGGTTGCCGCCGGTGGCCAGCTTGTTCTCGTACGAGTCGCGGAAGAGGTAGAGCGCGGTCGCCACGAAGCCGAGGTAGAAGACCGCTCCGCAGAAGATCGCCGTCGAGACATGGATCCACAGCCAGTAGGAGTGGAGCGCCGGGACGAGCTGGTCGCTCTCGGTGTAGAGCCAGGTGGTGGCGATGCCGAGGTCCAGCAGCACCGTGGTCACCAGCGGCAGCCCGATCCAGCGGACGTTCTTCTTCGCCAGCAGGAAGCCGAGGTAGGCGCCCACCGCGACGGTGGAGAAGGTGGTCGAGAACTCGTACATGTTGCCCCAGGGGGCACGCTGCACCGACAGCGCGCGGGTGGTGACACCCGCGGCCTCGACCAGGAAGGCCAGGACGGTCAGCGAGACCGCGATCCGTCCGTAGAGGTCGCCCTTGACGGTGCCGCCTGCCGCTCCGGGGCCGTCGGGGACGTCGCGCTGTCCGGTGGTCGCACGGGTCACGACCTTGGGGCGCTCCAGGACGCTGGTGGCGCCGCCCTGCCGGGTGACGCGGACCGCGGGTGCGGCGGCGCCTGCCGGGGCGGTGGCGGTCAGCGCGGCGGCGGTGCGGCCGACCTTGCTGCGGCTACCGAAGACCCACTCGGCGATATGCGCGAGGAAAGCCAGTGTGTAGACGGCCATCGAGGAGTAGATCAGCCCGTTGCTGAACTCCGCGAGGCTCTCGTTGGTGGCGGCGGCGAGCGTCACTTGTCAGCCCCTTTGGCAGACTTGGCTTCGACTTCGACTTCGACTTCGGGGTCGGCGGGGCCGGTATCCGGGTCGGCGGGGCCGGTTCCGGCGGTCGGTTCGGACGCGGTCGGCGCCTGGGTGTGGAGCAGTGCGGCCAGCTCAGCCAGCTCCTCCGGCAGCTTCGCCGACTCGGTGCGGCCGAGGCCCGCCATCTCGATGACGGTCAGCCCCGTGCCGTTCTCATCCCGCACGGCCCGCACCCAGACCCGGCGCCGCTGGATGAACAGCGAGCCGACGAGTCCGGCGATCGCGGCGACGGCGCCCGCGAGAGCGAGGCCGTTGCCGGGCTGCTGGGAGACCTGGAAGCTGGCCCACTCCTTGATCTCCTTCTCGAAGGTGACCGAGCCGGCTCCGCCTGGCAGCTTCATCGTCTCGCCGGGCAGCAGCGTCTGCTTGAACACGTCGCCCCCGGCGGTCTTGAACGGGGTCATCCTGCTGGTGTCCAGCTGGTACACGTTCTGCGGCACTCCGCCGTTGCCGCCCAGATCCCCGTGGTACGCACCGAGGTTCAGCGCCGGGAACACCAGCGCCGGGAACTGGGAGAACATCTGGCCCTTGCCCTTGCCCGCGTACGTCGGCACGAAGAAGGCGGGGAAGCCGAGCTGCTCCCTCTTGCCCTTCGCGTCGCGGTAGCCGTCCCGCACCTTGATGACGCCGGTGGAGGTGACGTTGCTGTCGACCGGCAGCAGCGGCACGGCGCCCTGGTACACCTGCTTGCCCCTGCCGTCCCGGACCGTCACCACCGGGGCGTAGCCGTGGGAGAGCAGGTAGACCTTGGCGCCGTCGATCTCCAGAGGCTCGTTGACCTTGATGATCCGCTTGCGCTCCTTGCCCCGGACGCCCTCGGTGTAGGTCACGGCGGCCTCGAAGGTGCGCGGTGTGCCCCGCTGCGGCCCCTTGGCCTCGTACGTACCCGTGAAACGGTCCAGGGTGAAGCTGAACGGGACCAGCTCGTCCATGTCGAACAGCGAACCGGACCTGAAGTCGTCGTACTGGGTGAGCGTGTTGGAGAAGCCGCCGCCCTCGACGATCAGCTTGCCGCCCTCGGACTTGAACAGCTGTCCGACGGCGAACGCCACCAGCATCACGATCAGCGACACATGGAAGACGAGGTTGCCGACCTCGCGCAGATAGCCCTTCTCGGCAGCGACCGCGTCGCCCTCGACATGGGCGCGGAAGCGGCGCCTCCGCAGCAGCGTGAGCGCGGCCTCGCGGACCGCCTCCGGGTCCGCGTCGGTGCGCCAGGTGGTGTGGGCCGGGAGCCGGGTGAGCCGCTTGGGGGCGCCCGGCGGGCGGCTGCGCAGCTGGCCGACGAACTGCCAGGTGCGCGGCACGATGCAGCCGATGAGCGACACGAACAGCAGGATGTAGATCGCGGAGAACCACACCGAGCCGTAGACGTCGAAGAGCTGGAGCTTGTCGAAGACCGGCGCCCAGAACTCGTGGTCCTGCTTCCAGGTGCGGACCTTCAGCTCGTTGGCGTCGCTCTGCGGGATGAGGGAGCCGGGGATGGCGCCGAGCGAGAGCAGGAAGAGCAGGATCAGCGCGATCCGCATCGAGGTGAGCTGCCGCCAGAACCAGCGCGCCCACCCGATCGTCTCGCGGAAGGTCCAGGCGATGGCACCGGCGGCACCCGGTGTGCGCGGACCGCCGAAGGAGCCGGGCACGGCACGCTCCTGGGGAGCGGTGGAGAGCTGCGCACCGGCCTTGCCGAGGTCACCGGATTCGCCGGATGCGCCGACGCCCTGCTCGGAGGCTGGGACCTCCTCCGGGACCTCAGGCGCCACGTCCTCGGGGACCCCCGGACCGGTGCCGCTCTCGCCGGTCGTGTCGGTCTTGCTCATGGATCAGATCCCCACCTGGAAGCCGTTGGACCAGCCCTGCATTTCCTGCACCAGGGCATCCCACGCGCCTGTCAGCAGCAGCAGACCGGTGACGACCATCATGCCGCCGCCGATCCGCATCACCCACGCATAGTGCCGCTTCACCCAGCCGAACGCACCGAGCGCCTTGCGGAAGGCGACGGCGGCGAGGATGAACGGCAACCCGAGCCCGAGGCAGAACGCGACCATCAGCAGGGCGCCGCGGGCCGCGGTGCCCTGCTCCAGGGCCAGGATGTTGACGGAGCTCAGCGTGGGCCCGATGCACGGGGTCCAGCCGACGCCGAACAGCACGCCCAGCAGTGGAGCACCGGCCAGGCCCGCCGTGGGCCGCTTGTGGAACCGGAACTCTCGCTGGGTGAGGAAAGGCATCAGGCCCATGAAGAAGACGCCCATGAGGATCATCAGCACACCGAGGACGATGCCGAGGGTCTCCCGGTACTGCTGGAGGGTGTCCCCGAAGTAGCCGAACAGCGCACCGCCGGAGACGAAGACGGCCGTGAAGCCGAGCACGAAGAGCAGTGCTCCGGCGGCCATCCGCCCCCTTCTGGCCTCGGCCAGGTCCGCACCGGTGATCCCGGTCACGTACGACAGATAGCCGGGGACCAGCGGCAGCACGCACGGGGAGAAGAAGGAGACCAGCCCTCCCAGAGCGGCGATGGGCAGCGCGAGCAGCAGCGCACCGCTGTAGACCGTCTCGTTCACGCTACTTCTCCGCGATCAGCGGGTCGATCATGGAGCGGAGCATCTCGTCGTCCACGGGACGCAGGGCGCGCGCTGCGATCTTTCCGTCCCGGTCCAGCACGAGCGTGGTCGGAATGGCCTGCGGGTGGAGGCTGCCCTTGGGGAATTCCAGGATCAGCTTGCCGATGGGGTCGTGGAAGCTCGGGTAGCTGACCCCGTAGTCCTCTTCGAATTCGAGCGCGGCGCCGACCGTGTCGTCCCGGGCGTTGATACCGACGAACGCCACGCCCTTGTCCTTGGTCTCCGTGGCGACCTTCTCCAGATCCTTCGCCTCGCCTCGGCAGGGCGCGCACCAGGAGGCCCAGACGTTGACCACGGTGATCTTGCCCTTGTAGTCGGCCAGGGCGAGCGGTTTTCCGTCGAGATCCTTGCCGGTGAGTTCGGGCGCCGCCGTCCGCTTGCCCTTGGCGACGGTGGAGATCCCGCCGGTGCCGGTCACGAAGTTGGTGTCGTTGCCGCCACCGGACGTGCCTTTGAGGTCGCCACTGCACGCTGACAGCGTGAGCACGGCGGCGAGTACGCCTGCTCCGGTGGCGAGAAGGGTGCGTCGAGGGGCGCGGACAAGGCTCATGTGAAAAGTTTCGCATGGGCGTTCAGGGGATCTTCCGCGCCCCCCTCCGTGCCCGTAAAGACCCTTGTCAAGGGCAGCTAAACGGGCTCAGCGCCGCCCAGCGCGGACGGTCACGGGGGCTTGGGCGAACGATCGCGGGGGCTTTAGGCGGTGGCCTTCAGGAAGGTCTTCCAACCGCCTGCCGGCGCCTGGCCGACTTCCAGACCACGCAACCTGGTGAGGACCTTCGGGTCCTGGACGTCCAGCCAGTCGCAGAACTGCCGGAACGACACCAGACGCACGTCCTTCTTCCCCGCCATCGTCTTGAGCGCTTCTTCGACGGCGTCCATATAGATGCCGCCGTTCCACTGCTCGAAATGATTGCCTATGAAGAATGGTGCGCGATTCGACTCGTAGGCGCGGTCGAACCCGTTGAGATACGCCTCGGTGGCCTGCTCGCGCCAGCCCGGATAGCGGTCCGGGTTCCCCTTGGTGGAGTTGCGCGACTGGTTGGCCAGGATGTTGTAGTCCATCGAGAGCACCTCGAAGGAGTGCCCGGGGAAGGGCATCGCCTGGAGCGGCAGGTCCCACAGCCCGTCCCGCTTCTGCGGCCACTGCTGCCGGCCGCCCGGCGAACTGGCGTCATATCGCCAGCCGAGTTTCTTCGCGGTCGGCAGCAGATTGTCCTGCCCGAGCAGGCACGGGGTGCGGGCGCCGACGAGTTCCTTGCGGTAGTCGAAGGGCAGCGGGTCGATATCCGTCCAGCCGCTGTTCGTCTTCCACTCGGTGACGAAGGACACGGCCTGGTCGATCTCGCTCTGCCACTGCGCGGAGGTCCAGTTCCCAACCGAGCCGGATCCGCCGCAGAAGTGCCCGTTGAAATGCGTGCCTATCTCGTGCCCGTCGAGCCAGGCCTGGCGGACGTACTTCAAGGTGTCCTTTATGTGGTCGTCGCTGAGATAGCCGATATCGGAGGCGCCGACCGGGTTGCCCGGCGGCCGGTAGCGCGTTTTCCTCGCCTCGGGCAGCAGATAGATACCGGAGAGGAAGAAGGTCATCGCCGCGTCATGGTTCTTGGCGAGTTCCAGGAAACGCGGGAAGAGGCCGTTGCCGACCTCGCCCGCGCCGTCCCAGGAGAACACCACGAACTGCGGCGGAGCCTGGCCCGGCTGGAGCGGCACGGGCTTGTCCGGCTGGTTGGGCTGCTTCCCGGTGTCGGCGGTCGAACCGTCGCCTATGGAACGAGAGGGCGGGGCGGACCTGCCGGGGGACGTGGATGACGTACCGTCACCCCCCGCTCCCCCGGGCTGTCCCGCCCCGCCCTTCCCGTCTTTCCCGTCGCTCCCGGATCCCAGGCCGCACCCGGCGATGCCCATCGCCGCCGCAGCGCCGAGTCCCGCCCCGAGCAGGCCCCTTCGGCTGATCTCGCGCATGCTGTCCCGTCCCTGTCGCCTGGCGGTTTCGCCATACCGGCCACGTACAGGCCACGCCCGGACTGTCTCCAGCCCACACAAAGCCCGCGTACAGGCCGATGTGTTAGATGACGTGCCGCCGAGGAGGGTTCCCGGGACCCGCGCCGCAATGCGTCAGGTGACCGTGCCGCTACGCGCCGAAGGCCTTCGACTTGCCCTTCACGGGCTTGGCGCCGGCGAGCAGATGGGCCGGTACGAGATCGCGGGCGGGCTCGGAGTAGCCCACGGAAACGATCCGGTCGCCCTGGAAGGTGAAGCTGGTGAGCGAGGCGAGCGTGCACTGCCTGCGGCGCGGGTCGTGCCAGAGGCGGCGGCGCTCCACATGGCTGCGCAGTGTCCAGATCGGCAGCTGGTGGCTGACGAGCACTGCCTCATGGCCGCGGGCCGCGTCGCGGGCCGCCTCCAGGGCCGCCATCATCCGGTCCACCTGCTCCAGATAGGGCTCGCCCCAGGAAGGCCGGAACGGGTTGGTGAGGTGCTTCCAGTTGCCCGGCTTGCGCAGCGCGCCGTCGCCGACGCCGAAGGTCTTGCCCTCGAAGACGTTCCCGGCCTCGATCAGCCTCTCGTCGGTGTCCAGGGTCAGACCGTGCGACTTGGCGATCGGCGCCGCGGTCTCCTGCGCCCGTTCCAGCGGCGAGGCGACCACATGAGTGACGTCCCGGTCCGCCAGATGCCCCGCGACCCGGTCGGCCATCTGCCGGCCCAGCTCGGAGAGGTGGTAACCGGGCCTGCGGCCGTAGAGCACGCCATCCGGATTGTGGACTTCTCCGTGGCGCATGAGATGAACCACGGTCGTTTCCGTATGGATGTCCATGCTGCTCATGCGGTGGCCTCCGCGGCGGCGCGGGCGGCGGCCGGGAGCGCCGCGGCGATCCGCTCGATCGCGGCGTCGTCGTGTGCGGCCGACACGAACCAGGACTCGAAAGCGGACGGCGGGAGGTACACACCCTGCGACAGCATCGAATGGAAGAAGGCGTTGAAGCGGAACGCCTCCTGCTTCCGGGCGTCGTCGTAGTCGTGCACCTCGTGCGCGGTGAAGAAGACCGAGAACATATTGCTCGCGGTCTGCAGCCGGTGCGCCACGCCTTCCTTGGTGAGCGCCTCGGTGACAAGCGCCTGGATCCGCCGGGAGGCCGTGTCGACCTTCTCGTACGCCGCGTCGTCGAGGAGCCGGAGCTGGGCGAGGCCCGCGGCGGTGGCGATCGGGTTCCCCGAGAGGGTGCCCGCCTGGTAGACCGGCCCTGCGGGGGCGAGGTGGCCCATCACATCGGCCCGGCCGCCGAACGCCGCGGCCGGGAAGCCGCCGCCCATGACCTTGCCGAAGGTCATCAGGTCCGGCGCCACCCCGTCGACGCCGTACCAGCCGGCCTTCGAGGTGCGGAAACCGGTCATGACCTCGTCGGAGATGTACAGGGCGCCGTTCTCGGCACAGAGGTCCTTGAGCCCCTGGTTGAAACCGGGCAGCGGCGGCACCACGCCCATGTTGCCGGGGGATGCCTCGGTGATCACACAGGCGATCTCACCGGGGTGCGCGGCGAACGCGGCGCGAACCGATTCCAGATCGTTGTACGGCAGCACGATGGTGTCCCCGGCCTGCGCGCCGGTGACACCGGGAGTGTCGGGGAGCGCGAAGGTGGCGACCCCGGAGCCGGCCGCGGCCAGCAGCGCGTCAACATGGCCGTGGTAGCAGCCGGCGAACTTGACGACCTTGGCGCGCCCGGTGAAGCCGCGGGCGAGCCGGATCGCCGACATCGTGGCCTCCGTACCGGACGAGACAAGCCTCACCTGCTCGACCGGTGCGACCCGGGCCACGATCTCCTCGGCGAGCGCGACCTCGCCCTCCCCCGGCGTACCGAACGAGGTGCCACGGGCCACAGCCGCCTGAACTGCGGCGACGACCTCCGGATGGGCATGGCCGAGGATCATCGGACCCCACGAGCAGACAAGATCGACATATTCGCGACCGTCCGCGTCGGTCAGGTACGGACCGGTACCGGACACCATGAACCGGGGCGTACCGCCCACGGCACGGAAGGCGCGGACCGGAGAGTTCACGCCGCCGGGCGTCACGAGGGACGCGCGGTCGAAAAGCGTCTGCGAAACTGGGGCGTCATAGGGAAAGCTCACGGAATCCATGGTGTCAGAGGCCCTCGGCGTTCTCGCGGACAGGTGTTTCACCACACCTCCGTGGGGGAGGTCACTGTCACGATGATCGGGTTGCGCGGCCTGCGCTGTGCGTCATAAAAAGCAGTCGGGTGGAGATATGCATCGCGGTGGCGGACCGGGCGAGGGTACCGACGACCTGGGTCCCGAGCCTGCCCGGCGAGGGAAGCATCGGCGGCATGGCTCCCCTGAACCCGTGGAGGGCACGCGCGAGCCCGTACAGAGCAGGAGTGGCCGAGGCATGGGGGTCACATACAGATACTTCGGCGCCCCCGACGGCGCCACGGCCGCTCGTGTGCCCATTTCGATGCGCCCGGAAGAGCTCGGCGGGGACGAGCTCGGTATGGGCGGGATGTTCAGCAAGATCAAGCCCGAGACGATAGCCGCGATGGTCCTCACGGGCATCCAGGGCATGCCTCTGAACAAGGTGCCGCCGCTGGAGCTGGTGGTCCTGCACCCCGACTACGCGGTGGTCAAGCTCCCCATGACGGTCGTCGACCCGCTGCGCGACATCGGCGAGGAGACGGTGGGCGCGGCTGCCTTCATCTGGTCGACGGTCCCGGACCGCGGGGGGCCACGGGACGCGTTCAACGTGTACCAGTTGCTGCACGAATGGCAGGATTTCAGCCATCGTCTGCATGAGGCGGGGCATCAGCCGTACTGCCTGGTGTGGCCCTGAGCCGGGCTGGTCGGCGGTCCTGGTGATGTTCACCGGTCCTGAGCCGGGGCCGGTAATCGGCGGGCATGGGTCTCGAACGGCCCTCTACGATCACCCCTCGTGGACTGGCTGGAGCGCACCGCGAAGCTGAGGCAGTGGACCAGGAGCGGAACCCGCGCCCCGCACAAGCCGCTGCTCCTGCTCTACGCACTCGGGCGGTTCCAGGACGACGCCGATGGCGGCCTGCGGTACAGCGCGGTCGAACAGGATCTCCAGCGACTGCTGACCGAGTACGGGCCGCCCCACAAGACCACGCCCGCCTACCCCTTCCACCATCTGGTCGGCGACGGCGTATGGGAAGTGCACACCGACCACGGACCGGGCAGCCCCGGAACCGGGCTGGGTGACCTCAGGGGGAAGGGCGCGACCGGACGGCTCGCTCCGGAGCTGAGAACAGCGCTGAGGCGCGAACCGGCGCTGCTGAGCCGGATGGCACGGCTGCTGCTCGACCTGCACTTCCCGCCGTCCCTGCACGGCGACCTGTGCGAAGCCGTCGGCCTGGAGCTCGAGTCGGCGGAGACCGAGGACTTCACAGCGCGGCGCAGGCAGCGGGACCGGCGGATGCGGGAACTGGTGCTGACGGCGTACGAGTACCGATGCGCCTTCTGTGGTTACGACGGCAGGATCGGCGCGGTGCCGGTGGGACTGGAGGCGGCGCATGTGCGCTGGTGGGCGTTCGGCGGACCGGACGAGGTCGAGAACGGTCTCTGCCTGTGCTCGCTGCACCACAAGCTCTTCGACAAGGGCGTCCTGGGGGTCGGGGCCATGGTGGGGGATGACCACCGGGTCCTGGTCTCACAGCGCTTCGTCGGCCACAGCAGCGCCGCGCGCGAGCACGTCATAGCCCTCGCGGGCCGACCGCTCGTCGGGCCGCAGCCGGGAACACGCCCTGTCGCGGCCGACCACCTCGCCTGGCACAGCAGCCAGGTGTTCCAAGGCGCTCCACGCCAGGCCAGCACAGCCTGACCTCGCCGATGCCGGTACGGAACGCGGGGGTTCGGGCCGGTGGCGCCGGGTCAGAGCCAGCCGTTGCGGCGGAAGCCGCGGTAGATCACGAAGCAGGCGACGGCCATGACGCCGAGGACGACCGGATAGCCGTAGGTCCAGCGCAGCTCGGGCATGTGGTCGAAGTTCATTCCGTAGATGCCGCAGACCATCGTCGGCACGGCCACGATCGCCGCCCAGGCGGTGATCTTGCGCATGTCCTCGTTCTGGGCGACGGTCATCTGCGCCAGGTGCGCCTGGAGGATCGAGTCGAGCAGCGAGTCGAAACCGTTGATCTGCTCGACAGCGCGGGCGAGATGGTCGGCCACATCCCTGAAGTACGGCCGTATCTCAGGGGCGATCACCGTGGCGGGCTGGGTGGCGAGAGCTTCGAGCGGACGGTTCAGTGGGGTCATCGCCCGTTTGAACTCCAGCAGTTCGCGCTTGAGCTGATAGATACGCCCCGCCTCGCCGCGGCCCTTCTCACCGCGACCGGCGTGTTCGGCGAAGACGGCGAGCTCGACCGCGTCTATGTCGTCCTGCACCGCGTCGGCGACGGCGACGTACTCGTCCACGACGAAGTCGGCCACCGCGTGCAGTACGGACGAGGGGCCCTTCGCCAGTTGGTCGGGAACGGATTCCAGAGCCTCGCGCAGCGGGCCGAGGGAGCCATGGCGGCCATAGCGGATGGTGATGACGAAGTCCCGGCCGGTGATCACCTTGATCTCGCCCGTCTCCACGACCTGGCTGGTGGCGGTGAGCTGGTCGTGCTCCGCGTAGGAGACGGTCCTGAACACGGCGATCAGCGTGTCGTCGTACGGCACGACCTTGGCGCGGCGGTGCGGGTTGACGGCGTCCTCGATGGTGAGCGGATGCAGGCCGAACAGCTCGGCGATCGAGGCGAATTCGTCCTGCGTCGGCTCGTGCAACCCGAGCCACACGAAGCTGTTGCTGCCGGGAGCCGCGCTGTTCTCCTTGCGTACGCGCCGCAGCGCCTCGTCGGCCGGGCAGCTCCCTGCCTGGCGCACTCCGTCCGAGTAGCCCACGCAGTTGACGACGGAGCTGCCGAGCGGCGAGCGGGCCGGGTGGCTCAGGTCGACGGTCCGCCGGTACGCACGGCGTACGGCACGTCGGAGGTTGCGCATCATCGACAAGATCGGCTCCCGGCGGACTGGGGTCTTTCGCCAACCACACTCTCCGACGGGCGGCGGCTTGTCCATGGCGGGGGTATCGGGCGGGTTCGCCGGAGGTGCGCGGGCTGACGCCGAGCGCCCATCGCACCATCCGGACATGCTTTTGGACGGTGAACCTATTTGAGCTGGAAGCCATCTCTGCCGATGGCCTGAATGTAAGGCATATGAGAATGCGAAGACGCACGTACGCGATGACACAGAGACCACGAGGGGGCGGGGCATGGGCAACACGCTGCTGGTCCTGTGCATTCCGCTGACGGTGTGCGCCAGCGGGATCTACGCGGTGTGCGAGAGCTGGTGGCGTCGCCGGCATCCGGCGCCGCCCTCGCCGTACACACATGCCGCCGCCCGGCTACGGGAGCGGGAAATGCTCGTGGACGCCGAGGCGATCGTGACGGAGGCGTACACCCGGCTCGCGCCGCTGTACGCGAACTCGCCCGCCCAGAAGCCGGAGAAGCGGGAGCCGGATCCGTCTGCGGGCGAGCCGGACGACGTCGTCAGCGGGCAGGGCTCCACCGCGGGTCACGCCCCGTAGTCGCGAGCAACCGCTCGAACGGGGTCGCGTCTTCCGGCAGGCTCACCGCCTCGCCGAACGCCTCCCACTCTCGGGCCATTGACGCCATGTCCGCGACCGCTGGGCCGAGTTCGGCGACCACGTCAGGATCGGGCCGGTAGGCCTGACCGGTCGCCCGCGCGAGATCCCAGACGTGCACGGTCAGGTCCGCGAGCACCATGTGCCCCACGGTGCGCGCCGGCAGGCCCAGCGTGCCCGTGGTGCCGTCTTCCGCCCCGGCGGCCGCCCAGGCCGCGACCAGGCGGTCGGTCTCGTCGGCGAAGAGCCGCTGCCAGCCGCCGCCGTCCGCGCCCGCGGCGGAAACCCGGTCGGGCGTGGTGGAGAAGTCGGAGTCCCGTTTGGCGGCCAGGGCCTGGAAATTGACGACGACGTGGAGCAGGTGGTTGATCAGGTCGCGCACGTCGTAGTCGGCGCAGGGGGTGGGGGCGGTCAGAGCGCCCGCCTCCACTCCTCGCACCACGGGGATGGCACGGGCGGTGGTGGCGGCGAGCAGTTCGCTGATGGATTTCACGGGCCTCGGAGGCTTCGGGGGATTCATGGGCTGCATGGCCACGACGGTGGCAGTCGCGATCGCCCCGCGTCTTGAACAAACGCGACATAGGATCCGGCCATGGGGCGCAGCGGCGAACCGGGGGCACGACCGGGCACGGGGACGGGCACCGGCCCGCGGCGCGACACCCGGGGCATCGTGGACGCCCCGGAGCTCTTCGCGCGGGTGCGGTTCCGGCGCCGCGAGCCCGCCGCTCCCCTGCGGGCGTACCTGGAGCACTACTGGCTCATCGACTGGGATCTCGGCGAGCCGTACGCCTCCCATGTGGTGCCGCATCCCTCGGTGAACGTCGTCTTCCAGCGGTACGGGGACGAGGAGCCGTGGGGCGAGGTCGCGGGGGTCGGTCTGGAGCTGTTCACCAAGAAGCTGGCCGGGCGCGGGCGGGTCTGCGGGGTGCAGTTCCGGCCAGGCGGCTTCCGGCCGTTCGCTCCGGGGCGGCCGGTGTCGGACTGGACGGGGCGCCGGGTGCCGATGGGCGAGGTGTTCGCGATGCCCGGGGCTGCCGGGTCGGGGCACGCCGCGACGCGGGCCGGGGCCGCGGGCGCCGCCCGGGCCGTCGTCGCGCCGGACGACGAGGACGCGCGGGTCGCGGCGCTGGACGCGTTCCTGCTGGCGCTGGGACCGGTGCCGGATCCGGGGGCCGAGCGCGCGATGGCGCTGGTGGAGCTCGCCCGCACCGACCGCACGGTCCGGCGGGTCTCCCGGCTCGCCGCCGTGGAAGGGGTCTCACCGCGTACCCTCCAGCGACTCTTCGCCACGTATGTCGGCGTCGGGCCCAAGTGGGTCATCCTGCGCTACCGCATCCACGAGGCGCTCGAACGCGCCGCTGCCGACAGCCCCGGTGCCGAGCCGGACTGGGCCGCGCTCGCGGCGGAGCTCGGGTACAGCGACCAGGCACACCTCGTGCGGGACTTCACGACCACGGTCGGGGTGCCTCCGACCGCGTACGCCGGATATCCGACAAGGCCCTAGGCCAGGCTGACACGGCGCCGGAGCCGGATGTCAGACCCGGGGCGTACGGTCGGGAGCATGGTGAGCGAACCAGCCGCGCTGCGGATCGAACCCTGGTCGGACGACGACTTCGGCCTGCTCCAAGCGGCGAACGCGCCGGAGGCGACGGTCCACCTCGGCGGCCCGGAGTCGGACGCGAAGCTGGCCGACCGGCACCGCCGCTATCTGGCTCTGGGCGCTGACGGGAGTGGTGCCGGGCGCATGTTCCGGGTGGTGCTCGCGGACACCGGTGAGGCGGTCGGCCTGATCGGCTTCTGGGAGTCGCAGTGGGAGGGCATCGACGTGTACGAGACCGGCTGGACCGTTCTGCCGGGCTTCCAGGGGCGGGGCATAGCCACGGCGGCGACCATCGCGGTCGCCGGGGAGGCCCGGGCGGCGGGGCGGCACCGCTATCTGCACGCGTTCCCGTCGGTGGACAACGGCCCGTCGAACGGCGTGTGCCGGAAAGCCGGCTTCGAGTTGCTGGGCGAGTGCTCTTTCGAGTACCCGCCGGGCCGTCCGATGCGCGGCAACAACTGGCGCTTCGACCTGCGGGGGCAGGGGGCCGCGTAGGGCTCGCGCCGGTGCCGCACGGGATCCGCGCATGCGCTCGGAAAGCCGTGGAAGGGACCCGGCGCCCAGTGGCATGCTGACGGCGTGAACGGACCGGAGATCCACATCAGCTTCGCCCCAGAGCTGCGGCTCTTCGTCGCGGCGGAGCGCCGCGACGGGCGGACCCCGCTCACCACGGACGGCTCCTCCACCCTGGGGCATGTCGTGGAGTCGCTCGGCGTGCCCCTCACCGAAGCCGGGAGGCTGCTTGTGGACGGCGCCCCGGTGCGGGTCTCGCATGTCCCGGCGGCGGGCGAGCATATCGAGGTGCTCGGCGTCGAGCGACCGCAGCGTGTGCCCGGGGCGCCGCTGCGCTTCCTGCTCGATGTGCATCTGGGCACGCTCGCCCGGCGGCTGCGGCTGCTCGGTGTCGACGCGGCCTACGAGAACGAGGACCTCGGCGATCCGGCGCTGGCCGCGCTGTCGGCGCGGGAGCAGCGCGTGCTGCTGTCCCGGGACCGCGGGCTGCTGCGCCGCAGGGAGCTGTGGGCCGGTGCGTATGTCTACAGCGACCGCCCCGATGACCAGCTCCGGGACGTGCTGCAACGGTTCGCGCCCGCCCTCGCGCCATGGAGCCGCTGCACGGCCTGTAACGGCGAGCTCGCGGACGCCGGCAAGGAGTCCGTCGAGCACCATCTGGAGCGGGGCACCCAACGTACATACGACGTGTTCGCCCAGTGCCGGTCCTGTGAGCGCGTCTACTGGCGCGGGGCGCACCATTCGAGGTTGGAGGCGATCGTGGAGGACGCCTTGCGTGAGTTCGGCGACCCGGTGGCGTGAGAGCGCCGCCCCGGCAGGCCGGTGGGGCGCTCAGAAGGTGTAGCGGTCGCCGGTGGCCGGGACCAGCACGGTGTGATGGTCGTTCGGGCGATTGAGGTCGGCGGCGCCCCCGTTCCACACCGTGGACACGCCGATGACGACCTCCGCGGGCGCA
The DNA here is from genome assembly GCF_042724175.1 of Streptomyces sp. NPDC127084. Taxonomy (NCBI): domain Bacteria; kingdom Bacillati; phylum Actinomycetota; class Actinomycetes; order Kitasatosporales; family Streptomycetaceae; genus Streptomyces; species Streptomyces sp. NPDC127084. The sequence continues at coordinate 13,980 of NZ_JBHXFA010000061.1, read as the reverse complement.
CCGGCCAGTTGCAGGCGCAGTGCGCGCCCCTGTCCCGTGCTCGCGGCCCTCAGCTCGCCCGTGCGGCAGAGGATCGTCCGATGCCCGGCCCGCAGACAGCTCTCCGGCAGCGACGCGTCGGCCCCCGACGGCACCGAGAAGGTCAGCCGTACGGTCGCGTCGGGCACCCCGTCGGGGCCATGGTTCTCGCTCTCCAGCCAGACATCGAGCAGACCGTCCCACAGCACGGCATGGCCGTGGTGCGCTGTGTCGGCTTCCGGGACCGCCGCCGCGAACAGCGTGGGCGCCGCCGCGTCAGCCGTGCTCACGCCGTCAACCGCACCCGCACCCGCGCTCCCGGCCGGCATCACCGCCGCCATCGCGGTGGACGCCACAACCAGACCCCTGCGCATGACCCGCATGACCCGCATGACCGAAAGATACCGATCAGTCACCAATAAGGCGGATCATCCAACCGCCCGGCGCGTCCCACACACCGTCCGCCTATCCTGATCTCTGGCCACTGGTTCGATCGTCTGCCCGAGGAGCCGTCATGACCGCCGCCCCCATCGCCGTCGTCACCGGAGCGAGCAGCGGCATCGGTGCCGCCACCGCGCGGGCACTGGCCTCTGAGGGCTACCACGTGTTCCTCACGGCCCGGCGCAAGGACCGTATCGAGGCCCTCGCCGCCGAGCTCACCGAAGCCGGTCACGAGGCCACGCCCTACGCGTTGGATGTCACCGACCGCGACGCCGTCGACGCCTTCGCCGCGTCCCTCGACGGCACGGGCCGGCAGGTCAAGGTGCTGGTGAACAACGCGGGCGGTGCCCTCGGCGCCGATCCGGTGGCGAGCGGCGATCCCGCCGACTGGCGGCGGATGTACGACACGAACGTGCTGGGCACACTCCATGTCACCCAGGCCCTGCTCCCCGCCCTCACCGCCAGCGGCGACGGCACCGTGGTCGTGCTGTCCTCCACCGCCGGCCACGGCACCTACGAGGGCGGCGGGGGTTACGTCGCCGCCAAGCACGGTGCCCACGTCCTCGCCGAGACCCTCCGGTTGGAGATCGTCGGCACTCCGGTCCGCGTGATCGAGATCGCCCCCGGCCTGGTGAAGACCGAGGAGTTCGCCACGACCCGGTTCCGGGGGGACACCGAGAAGGCCGCGAAGGTCTACGCGGGAGTCGCGGAGCCCCTCACCGCCGAGGACGTGGCCGACACCGTCGGCTGGGCTGTCAGCCGCCCGTCCCACGTCAATATCGACCTGCTGATCGTCCGCCCACGCGCACAGGCGTCGAACACCAAGCTCCACCGGGAGCACTGACCTTCGTCACCGGTCGCGGGGGGGCGCAGCCGAGGGGCGGCCGACGCGGGGCCGAGGCCGCCGGTTCAGGGCGCGCTGCGTGCCCCGGCCCTCGATCGCTGCCTGGCCGTCCGCCGCTTGAGCGCTCGGCGTTCGTCCTCGCCGTAGCCGCCCCACACCCCGGAGTCCTGGCCGTACTCCATGGCCCAGGCCAGACACTCCTCCCGTACCGGGCAGCCGCGGCAGACGGCCTTGGCCTCCTCGGCCTGGAGCAGCGCCGGGCCGCTGTTGCCGATCGGGAAGAACAGGTCGGGGTCCTCGTCGAGACATGCGGCGTCATGTCGCCAGTTCTCGCGCTCCACGGGAAGTACCTCCTCCATGTCGCTGTCGCACATCGCTTTCGCCGGCGGTCTCTCTGCCGTCCCCCTTCGGCTCGCCGACATGCGGAAGCTGAAACACCGATGCGCGTACGCATCACACATCTGGCTGAAATCCAAGTGCCGGCAATGACGGTCAGGGCGAAGGCACTCAGCCCTTGAAGGCGCTCGCGTCCCCCGGCTCGGTCTCCAGCGCCTCGCGGTCGAACCGCAACAGGAGGAGGAAGAACAGCCCACCTCCGAGCAGCAAGCCGACCACGATCACCACCGACACCAGCGCCTCCCGGGGCGCCACCAGGACGAACAGCGCCACGAGCGTCCACACCAGTGCCCCGACCGCGACCGGCAGCTCGAAGCGCCCGAGGTCGAACGCTCCCTTCCGGCGGTCCAGCCGCCCGCGCACAGCCAGGTAGAGCACGATCGTCGCGCCGTAGATGAGCGCCGGAAGGATCGTGGACGCCGTGATCAGCTCCAGCAGCGCGGCGCCCGGCAGCGCGACCATCAGCACGACCCCGAGGACGAGGATCAGCACCGTCGCCGGGATCGGCGTCCGCGTACGCGGATTGACCCGCCGCATCAGCCGGTGGGCGGGGAAGCGGCCGTCCCTGGCCATCGCGAAGACCAGCCGCGAGCACGCGGTCATCACCACGATCCCGGCACCGAAGAACGCGAAGGTGATCGCGACCAGCAGCGTCCGCTCCATCGCAGACCCGAGCTGGTCGCGCATGATCGCAGCGACCGGGGACTCGTCGGCGCTGATCCGGGGGATGTCCTCGATCGCGACGGTGAGTGTGATCAGGAACAGCATGCCCAGCAGCCCGGCGGCCACCACCGATCCGACGATCGCGCGCGGCACGGAGCGGAAGGGGTCCTTGGCCTCCTCGGCCAGGTTCGCGGCGGAGTCGAAGCCGACCAGCGTGGCAAGCCCCATGATCATCGCGAGCATCAGCCCGCCGCCCACGGCGAAGTATCCGGCCGAGTCTTCGGCGACACCGCGCGAGGCGAGGTTGCCGGCCGCGCCGTCCCCTGTGACCAGCACGGCGATGGTGAGCGCGATCGCCACCGCCACCACGAGCGCCAGCTCCAGGCCCACCGCAGCCGAGTTGATCAGGCTGACGAGGCGGGTGGAAGCCACCGCCAGCACGGTCTGGACCAGCAGCACCACCAGCGTGATGACGCGCGCCGTGCCCTCGTCCGGAGCCATACCGGCGAGCGGCATGAACGCCTGGCTCGCCAGGGCGTTGTCGATGGCCACCACGGCGATCGCCAGATAGCAGAAGGTCAGCCAGCCGAAGCCCCAGCCGATCTTCGGACTGGCCAGCCGGGACGCCCACTGGTACGAGGAACCGCTGAGCGGGATACGGGCCGCGAACTGCGCTACCACCAAGGCCACCAGGGTCTGCCCCACAGCCGCCACAATCCAGAGCCAGATCCCGACCGGGCCGGCGTTCAGCAGCACATCGTCGTACGTCGCGAAGATGCCGACCGCCACGGAGATGAACGCGAACGAGATCGCGAACACCTGGAAGGAGCCGAGCGTCCGCTTCAGCTCCTGCTGGTAGCCCCCGAGCCGCTCGACGGTTGCCGCGCTCGCCTGCTCCCCCTCGCCCCGGCTACCGCCCTCCGTGCCGCCCGTAGTCGCCTCCGCCACCTCGGCCACCACGCCTTCCCTCGGTGCCGCCGTCAATAACACTCAGTGTCACACCATCACTGTCCGCATCCGCCGCGGGCCGCCGCCATTCGGCCGTATACCGCTCGCGGGCACCATCCGGCCACGATGTCGTCAAGGCATGCACATATCCGGTCCGATAGCCGCCCTCACCGCCGCAGCCGCCCTCACCTGCTCCATGAGCGCACCGACCGACGGCACCCTGGCAGCCGCGGCGAAGCTGGACTGGCGGCCCTGCGTCCAGGGCAGCCCGTACGACTGCGCGACCGCGAAGGTGCCCTTGGACTACGCCGACCCCGGCGGGCGGGCGATCGAGCTGGCCGTGGTGAAACGCAAGGCAACCAGCCCAGGGCGGCGTATCGGAACCCTCTTCTTCAACCCGGGCGGCCCTGGCGGTCCGGGCACGGTACAGATGCCGCAGTTGTACGACAACTTCCCGCGCGAGGTGCGGGAACGGTTCGACATCGTCAGCTGGGACCCACGCGGGATCGGCAGCAGTACCGCCGTGAACTGCTTCGCCGGTCCTGCCGACGCCAAGGCATGGGAGGCGCGCAAACCGGCCGGATTCCCCGTGGGCGAGCAGGAGCGGGAGACCTGGATCGCCGCGTACCGGGATCTGGCCCGCCGCTGCCACGAGCGGGACCCCGAACTGCTGCGCCATGTGTCGACCGCCGAAACCGCCCGCGATCTCGACCGGCTGCGCCAGGCTGTGGGCGAGCGGCAGCTCAGCTACCTGGGGATCTCATACGGCACCTACCTGGGCGCGACCTACGCCGGTCTCTTCCCCGGCAACATCCGCGCCATGGTCCTCGACAGCAATGTGGACCCGCGCGCCTGGACCGGCGACAAGAGCCGACCCCTCCGGCTGCCCACCTTCCTGCGGATGGGGTCGGACCGCAGTGCGGCGGCGGTTCTGGAACGGTTCCTCACCCTGTGCGGGTCCACCGACACCGCACACTGCGCCTTCTCCGCGGGCAGCCCCCAGGCCACACGCGGGAAGTTCGACCGGCTGATGCTGCGGCTGCGGGAGCGCCCCGTGGGCGGGTGGACGTACGGCCGAACCGCCGGTGACGCGATCAGCAGCCTCTACGCGGTCCACCCTGGCTGGACCGACCTCGCCGGGCGCCTCCAGGAGCTGTGGCTCGGCCGCGCCCCGCAGCCCGCCGCACCCCCGCCCGCGCCACCGGTACGCGAGCCGGAACCGTACCTGGGCGAGGAACAGGCGGGTGCCGTGCTGTGCTCCGACAGCCCCAACCCTCGTGACCCGGGTGTCTACCACGCCCTGGAGGAGGCCAGCGCCCGCCGGACGGGCGACGCGGGGCGCTTCTGGACCTGGGCGGCGGAGCCCTGCGCCTCCTGGCCGGCGGTCGCCGCCGACCGCTACCGCGGGCCGTGGGACAAGCCGACGGCACACCCGGTGCTGGTGGTCGGCACCACCTACGACCCAGCGACGCCCTACTGGGGAGCGCAGGCCATGGCCACGGCCCTGGCCCACGCCCGGCTGCTCACGCACGACGGCTACGGGCACACCGCGCTGGTCAACCCCAGCAGCTGCGTCAAGGCACATGTGAGCCGCTACCTCATCGGCGGCAGCCTCCCGCCGGCGGGCACGAGGTGCCGCCAGGACGGGACTCCGTTCTCCGAGCCCCGGCCGGTCGGCGGGCTCGCCACGGGCGGCGGCGGGACGGCGGTCACCGGCGCACCGTGACGGCGCCACCGCCTGGCGTGCGTCAGCCCTTCACACAGATGAGCTGCTTCAGCTTGGCCACGACCTCCACCAGGTCCCGCTGCTGGTCGATGACCTGCTCGATGGGCTTGTACGCCCCCGGGATCTCATCGACCACACCGGAGTCCTTACGGCACTCCACGCCACGGGTCTGCTCCTCCAGGTCCCGCGTCGAGAAGCGCTTCTTCGCCGCGTTGCGGCTCATCTTCCGGCCGGCGCCGTGGGAGGCCGAGTTGAAGGACCGCTCGTTCCCGAGGCCCTTCACGATGTACGAGCCCGTGCCCATCGACCCCGGGATGATCCCGAAGTCCCCGGATCCGGCCCGGATCGCGCCCTTGCGGGTCACGAGCAGGTCCATGCCCTCGTACCGCTCCTCCGACACGTAGTTGTGGTGGCAGGAGATCACCGGCTCGAAGGTCACCCGTGCCTTGCGGAACTCCCGGCGGACGACCTCCTGGAACAGGCCCATCATGATCGCGCGGTTGTGGCGCGCGTACTCCTGCGCCCAGAACAGGTCGTTGCGGTACGCCGCCATCTGCGGGGTGTCCGCGACGAACACCGCGAGGTCGCGGTCGATCAGACCCTGGTTGTGCGGGAGCTTCCGGGCCTCGCCGATGTGGTACTCGGCGAGCTCCTTGCCGATGTTGCGCGAACCGGAGTGCAGCATCAGCCACACCGTTCCGCTCTCGTCGACGCAGAACTCCACGAAGTGGTTTCCCGCGCCGAGCGTGCCCATCTGCTTGGTGGCCCGCTCGCGGCGGAACTTCACCGCGTCGGCCACATGGTCGAAGCGGGACCAGAAGTCGCCGAAACCGCTCGCGGGGAATCCGTACACCCGGCTCGGGTCCACGGGCTCGGCGTGCATTCCGCGGCCTACGGGGATGGCCTGCTCGATCTTGGAGCGCAGCCGCGACAGATCGCCGGGCAGGTCGTTCGCGGTCAGCGAGGTCTTGACGGCCGACATACCGCAGCCGATGTCGACGCCGACGGCGGCCGGGCAGACGGCGCCGTGCATCGCGATCACCGAGCCCACCGTCGCGCCCTTGCCGAAATGGACGTCGGGCATCACTGCGAGGCCCTTGATCCAGGGCAGTGTGGCGACGTTGCGCAGCTGCTGCATAGCGACGTCCTCGACGGTCGCCGGATCCGTCCACATCCGGATCGGGACCTTCGCGCCAGGCACCTCTACGTACGACATATCTACTCGATTCCCCCGAAAAGCTTGATAACGCAAATCCGTATCCAAGGTCGGCAAAGGGGATGAGCGACCGGCGTTCACGGCTGCGCGTGCGATACACATTGTGTCCACCGGCCCGCAGCGGGCGGCAAGCAGTTTTCCCGTGCCGGCCCCGCAGACCCGCGGCACACCCCGCGGGCGGACCCCACGGCCGGACTCGCGGCAGACCCCGCGACCGAAGCAGTCACCGGCGAGGAACGAGAGAAGAGGAGCGGCACTGTGCAGCGCAAGGCGGCGAAGGCGTACGTAACCGCTCTGGCGGCGCTCATCGCCGCGGTCGCCACCGGCTGTACCTCGGGGTCCGGCGACGGCGGATCCGGCGACGACACCAAGCCGGGCGGCTCCGAAGCCCCCGCCGCGGCCCCCGGCAAGTACCGCACGCTCTACGAACCCTGCGGCGCGGTCCCCGGGGCCACCCTCATGGACTTGCTCCCCGGCACCGCCGAACTGCCGGAGGACCAGCGGGAGAAGGTCCTCCAGGGCACGGCCGCCATCACCTACGACACGGACCGCCGCGTCGGCTGCAGCTGGAAGGCCGACGGCTCGGAGGCCTCGCACCGGCTGCGGATCGATGTCGAGCGCGTCGTGTCGTACGACCCGGCCATCAGTGACGACGAACAGGCGCAGGAGGTCTACGCCCGCAAGCAGGAGGCGGCACAGCTCCCCGCGCCCGTCGCCGACCCGCGCGCCGAGAAGGCCCAGCAGTCCGGCACCCCCAGCGACTCCCCGGGCTCTGCGGGCGCCGCGGCCCCGCGCTCCCGCGCAGCCGAGGCAAGCCCGTCAGGCTCCCCGAGCGCCGCGGGCACCACGAGCTCCCCGGCCGCCGCGGCCACTCCCGACGGGCTGGAACCCCGCGAGCTCGTTGGACTGGGCGACGCGGCGTTCATCGACGATGCCCTCGCACGCTCCGGTTCCACCGCTCAGCGCCGCACGGTGAGCGTGGTGTTCCGCACATCCAACGTGATCGTGACCGTCGAGTACGCGGAGCAGTCCAGCCGCGTCACCGAGGTGCCCGACAGCGGGGAACTCCAGGAAAAGGCGCAGGCCCTGGCCCGGAATCTGGACGAGCGCTTCAACGACTGACCACCCGTACACCTCTCTCGCGGGGTCGGGCGAACCGCGACCGGCGCCAGGTGCCGATCTTCGCGGACGCCCCCGCCCACGTAACGTGTTCGGCGTACCGTGGCCGCACCCGCCGGGCCGCACCCGCCGGACCGTACGACTCACGACTGAAGGAACCATGCACCGATCAGCCCCGCGACTCACCCGCATACTCGCCTGCGCTGCCGTCCCGGTGATGCTCGTCGTCGCCGGCTGCTCGTCGGACTCGGACTCCGAGAACAAGTCGGACAAGACAAGCAAGTCGGGCAATTCCCCCGGAAGCTCGTCCCAGCAGTCCCCGGCATCCAAGGAGTCCGCCGCGACCGTCGCGCCGGCGAAGTACGCCAAGCTGCCCGCCCCCTGCAAGTCGCTCAGCGCCAAGACCGTCGAGGGCCTGGTGCCCAAGGTCAAGAACAAGGCTGGCACCGAGGGCACCTCCAGCGACACCACCCTCCGCAGCGGCTGCTCCTGGAACGGCCTGGAGGACAAGGGCGTCAAGGGCTCGAACTACCGCTGGCTCGACGTCTCCTTCCTCCGCTACGAGTCCGACGCGAGCCTCGGCAGCGGCGAACAGCGCGCCCAGGAGGCGTTCAAGAAGGAGGCCGCCAAGACCGCGGCCACGGACGGCGCCAAGAAGGTCGCGAAGTCGCCCGCCACGGGCGTCGGCGACGAGGCGACCGCGATCGCCTTCGAACTGAAGAAGACGGACGTGACCTTCAAGTACGCGACCGTCGTGGCCCGTACCGGCAATATCGTGGTCACCCTCGGTTACAACGGTGCCGGCTACGCCGGAGCCAAGTCGCCCGCCGCCGCCGACCTCATGAAGGGCGCCGTCAAGGCCGCCAAGGAAGCGGCGGCCGCGGTCGCCACGGCCAACAAGTAGCCACCGCCACCGCTCGGAGGCGCGGTCCGCTCGGAGGCGCGGCCTCCGGGAACGTGCGCCTGGCTTGACCCTCGCCGGTGGGCTGCCGGTCGCGGCACGCCGGCGTGGAACGTCACCCGCACCGTGCAGCTGGGGCCGGGCGGCGAAGTCCTCGGGCAGGCCGCCGCCCATCCTCTCCGGGGACAACGGGGACAAGGCGACAAGGCGTTCCCTGCCGCCGTCGAGACAAATCGGCGCACCGCCACTCCCCGGAGGCCCGGGTTCCGCAAACATGTGCCAGGCTTGGCCTGCGCCCGGGCGCGGGGCTCGCGCCGACGGCGCACCTGGGTGGCCCGGAGCAGGCCGGGGTGGGCGGTCCGGGCAGGACCGGAACTGGATATCGGGCTTGATGGGAGGGGATCGCGGGTGGCCGCGATGCAGCTGACACGCACGCACCGGATACTGATCGGCGTCGTCGTTGCCGGTGCGGTGATCATCGCCGGGATCGGTTTCGCCGGGTCGTACGCCGCCGTGCGCGAACTCGCCGAGCAGAAGGGTTTCGGCAGCTTCTCCCTCGTCTTCCCGATCGGCATCGACGCGGGCATCTGCGTACTGCTCGCGCTCGACCTGCTGCTGACCTGGATCCGGATCCCGTTCCCGCTGCTGCGCCAGACGGCATGGCTGCTGACCGCCGCCACGATCGCGTTCAACGGCGCCGCCGCTTGGCCCGACCCGCTGGGCGTCGGTATGCACGCGGTCATCCCCGTGCTGTTCGTGGTCTCGGTGGAGGCCGCCCGGCACGCGGTCGGCCGGATCGCGGACATCACCGCCGACAAGCACATGGAGGGCGTACGGCTCACCCGCTGGCTGCTCTCGCCGGTGCCGACGTTCCGGCTGTGGCGGCGGATGAAGCTGTGGGAGCTGCGCTCATACGACCAGGTCATCAAGCTGGAGCAGGAGCGGCTGATCTACCAGGCACGGCTCCAGGCCCGGTTCGGCCGGGCCTGGCGCCGCAAGGCCCCGGTCGAAGCGCTGATGCCGCTGCGGCTGGCCCGCTACGGTGTGCCGCTCGCCGAGACGGCACCGTCCGGGCTCGCGGCGGCCGGGATCGACCCCGTACTGCTGCCGCCGAACCCGGCGGTCTCCGCCGTTCCCGCAGCCTCGGCCCCGGAACTGCAGTCCACCGGGGCCGCCCAAGGCCCGGCGCAGGCCCAGGCCGGGACCCAGCCGCCGGCGGCAGCCGCCGGACAGGACACGAGCCAGTGGTTCGCCAGTCCGCAGAACGTCGAATACCAGGGCGGCTACGACCCGAACTTCGAGCCTCCGACCTACACCCCCGTGCCCGAGTACGAGGCCTGGTACGAGGAGCAGCCGCAGCAGATCCCCGTCCCTCGGCAGCGCACCGCCGAGGCCGTGGCTGTCGCTGAGCCCGTGGCTGTCCCTGAGCCCCAGCCCGGCACCGAGGCCGGGCCTCGGTTCCAGGTGCCGAACGGGGCGGGTGGTACGCGGCCCCTGGGTGACGGCGTACAGGAGGCACTGCCGTCGGAGGAGAACCTGTACCAGGTGTTCCGGCAGTCGATAGAGGGCGAGGGCATGCCGACGCCGGGCGCCTTCGCGTCGAACGTCGAGGCCGCGTACGGGCTGCGCCTCCCGCCCCGCGAGCTGAACCAGCACTACGAGCGGTTCGCGGCCCGCCTCAACGACGAACTGATGGAAGACCACATCGCCTAGGTTCTTTCTGTCCCGGCAACCGCAGCGATGACGTGCTCACGCCAGGCATCTCTCACGACAAGGGCCCCGTCCGCACCGTGTCCCGGTACGGACGGGGCCCTGCGTGTCGCACCGTCAGGCCGCGAGCAGCTTCCGCACCCGGTCTGCGCCGACGGCGAGCAGCAGCGTAGGCAGCCGGGGGCCGGTCTCCCTGCTGACGAGCAGGCGGTAGAGCAGGGCGAAGAAGGAACGCTGGGCGACCTTCAGCTCCGGAGTGGGCTTGGCGTCCGGCGCCAGGCCCGCCATGACCTTCGGGACGCCGTAGACCAGGGTCGTCAGGCCGTCGAGCGACCAGTGCGAGTCCAGTCCCTCCAGCAGCCGCCGCAGGGACTCGCGGCCCTCGTCGTCCAGCGACCCCAGAAGCTCGGTGTCGGGCTCGGAGCGGACGATGGTGCGGGCGTCGGCCGGGACCTGGGTGGTGATCCAGTTCTCGGCGCGGTCGAGCCGGGGACGGACGGTGTCCAGGGAACTCAGCGGGTTGGCCGGGTCGAGCTCGCTGAGGATGCGCAGGGTCTGCTCGTCATGGCCCGCCGTGATGTCGGCGACCGAGGCGAGCGTGCGGTACGGCAGCGGGCGCGGGGTGCGCGGCAGCTCGCCCGCCGCGGTGCGGACCGCGCGGGAGTGCGCCGCGGCGTCGGCCGGGAGCGCCGAGCCGTCGGCGACCTTGCTCTCCAGCTTGTCCCACTCGTCGTACAGACGCTGGATCTCCTGGTCGAAGGCGATCTTGAAGGACTGGTTGGGCTTGCGGCGCGCGTACAGCCAGCGCAGCAGCGGCGCTTCCATGATCTTCAGCGCGTCGGCGGCCGTCGGCACCCCGCCGCGGGACGACGACATCTTCGCCATGCCGGAGATCCCCACGAAGGCGTACATGGGGCCGATCGGCTGGACTCCGTCGAAGATCTCACGGACGATCTGCCCGCCCACGACGAAGGACGAGCCGGGAGAGGAGTGGTCGACACCGCTGGGTTCGAAGATCACGCCTTCGTAGGCCCAGCGCATCGGCCAGTCGACCTTCCAGACCAGCTTGCCGCGGTTGAACTCGCTCAGCCGGACCGTCTCGGAGAAGCCGCAGGCCGTGCAGGAGTACGTCAGCTCGGTGGTCGCGTCGATATACGAGGTGACCGTGGTGAGGTCCTTCTCGCAATTGCCGCAGTACGGCTTGTACGGGAAGTAGCCCGCGGAGCCGCCGCTGCCGTCGTCCTCGCTCGCCGCTCCGGAGCCTTCGGCGGCCTCGAGCTCGGCCTCGTCCACCGGCTTCTGCTGCGGCTTCTTCCCCGGGGCCTTGCCCTTGGTGCGGTACTGGTCGAGGATCCCGTCGATCACGCCGCGCTGCTTCATGGCGTGCAGGATCTGCTCGCGGTAGGCACCGGAGGTGTACTGCTCGGTCTGGCTGATCGGGTCGAACTCGACGCCGAGCTCGGCCAGTGACTCGACCATCGCGGCCTTGAAGTGCTCGGCCCAGTTCGGATACGGCGAGCCCTCGGGGGCAGGCACCGAGGTCAGCGGCTTGCCGATGTGCTCGGCCCAGGACTTGTCGATGCCCGGGATGCCCTCCGGGACCTTGCGGTAGCGGTCGTAGTCGTCCCAGGAGATGACATGGCGGACCTCGTGCCCACGTCGGCGGATCTCGTCCGCGACCAGGTGCGGCGTCATCACCTCACGCAGATTGCCCAGGTGGATGGGGCCGGACGGGGACAGGCCAGAGGCAACGACGACCGGTTTCCCGGGCGCACGCCGTTCCGACTCGGCGATGACATCGTCCGCGAAACGGGAGACCCAGTCGGTCTCGGTGCTGCTCTGAGCCACGATCGGCACGTCCTTGAATGCTCGGGCGAATGCTTGGTAGGGCGAGTTCTGGGCGGATACGGCGCTGGCGCGGGACCGCTGTGGGGCTTGTTCTCGATCCCGGGGCTGGACCCTGGCGAGTCCGGCTCGGCCATTCTCCCAGACGAAACAGTGGGCCCGAAGGTTGTCCACAGGGCACCGCAGACCGCGATCGCCGTCCCCGCGGTTGTCCACAGGCACAGCGAGGGCGGGAGAAACAGGTTGCTACCCCGTGGGACACTTGACTACCGATTCAGTCACCGGCCCAATACGGTCGGCGCCCCCCATCGACAACCGACAGGAACGGAAGCTCATGGCCTCGGTCCCTTCCCTCGCTTCGACCGTGCAGCAGCGCCTCGCGGACGCGCTTTCGGCAGCTCTGCCGGAAGCCGGCTCCGTCGACCCGCTGCTGCGACGAAGCGACCGGGCCGACTTCCAGGCCAACGGCATCCTGGCCCTCGCCAAGAAGCTGAAGGGCAATCCGCGCGAGCTGGCGACCAAGGTGGTCGACGCGATCCCGGCCAATGACGTGCTGAAGGACATCGAGGTCTCCGGACCCGGCTTCCTGAACATCACGATCTCCGACGAGGCGATCGTGAGGACCCTCGCCGCCCGGGCCGCCGACGACCGCCTCGGTGTGCCGTTCGCGGCCGGCGCCGGCACCACGGTGATCGACTACGCCCAGCCGAACGTGGCGAAGGAGATGCACGTCGGCCATCTGCGTTCGGCGGTGATCGGGGACGCCATGGTGCAGATCCTGGAGTTCACCGGCGAGAAGGTGATCCGGCGCCACCACATCGGCGACTGGGGCACCCAGTTCGGCATGCTCATCCAGTATCTGATCGAGCACCCCCATGAGCTGGACCACGAGGACGGGGCCGCCGTCTCCGGCGAAGAGGCCATGTCCAATCTGAACCGCCTCTACAAGGCGTCGCGGGCCCTGTTCGACTCCGACGAGGAGTTCAAGGAGCGGGCCAGGCGCCGCGTGGTGGAGCTCCAGTCGGGAGACGAGCGGACACTCGCCCTCTGGCAGAAGTTCGTGGACGAGTCGAAGATCTACTTCTACTCGGTGTTCGACAAGCTCGACATGGACATCCGCGACCCCGACGTCGTCGGCGAGTCGGGCTACAACGACATGCTGGACGAGACCTGCCGGATCCTTGAGGAGTCGGGGGTCGCCGTGCGCTCCGAGGGCGCGCTGTGTGTGTTCTTCGATGATGTGAAGGGCCCGGACGGCAATCCGGTGCCGCTGATCGTCCAGAAGTCCAACGGCGGCTACGGCTACGCGGCCACGGACCTGTCCGCGATCCGCGACCGGGTGAAGCACCTCGGCGCCGACTCCCTGCTGTACGTGGTGGACGCCCGGCAGTCGCTGCACTTCAAGATGGTCTTCGAGACCGCCCGCCGGGCCGGCTGGCTGAACGACGAGGTCAAGGCCGTCCAGCTGGCCTTCGGTACGGTCCTCGGCAAGGACGGCAAGCCGTTCAAGACCCGTGAGGGCGAGACGGTGCGGCTGGTGGACCTGCTGGACGAGGCGATCGACCGGGCCACCTCCGTGGTGCGCGAGAAGGCCGAGAAGGTCGGTCTGTCCGAGCGCGAGATCGTGGAGAACGGCGCGCAGGTCGGTATCGGCGCGGTGAAGTACGCCGACCTGTCGACCTCGGCGGTGCGGGACTACAAGTTCGACCTGGACCAGATGGTGTCGCTCAACGGCGACACGTCCGTGTACCTCCAGTACGCGTACGCCCGTATCCGGTCGATCCTGCGCAAGGCGGGCGACGCGAAGCCCGCCGCCCACCCGGAGCTGGAGCTCGCGCCGGCCGAGCGCGCGCTCGGGCTGCATCTGGACCAGTTCGGCGAGGTGCTCGCCGACGTGGCCGGGTCGTACGAGCCGCACAAGCTGGCCGCGTACCTCTACCAGCTCGCCACCCACCTGACGACCTTCTACGACCAGTGCCAGGTCATCAGCGCCGACAACACGGTGGAGGTCTTCGAGAACAGGCTGTTCCTGATCGATCTGACCGCCCGCACGCTGCACCAGGGCATGGCCCTGCTGGGCATCCGGACCCCCGAGCGCCTCTGACGCGGCGGCGCGGTCGGACACACGACACAGGGCGGCCCCCGGCGATACT
>NZ_JBHXFA010000060.1:12275-38868 GCF_042724175.1 Streptomyces sp. NPDC127084 | reverse complement strand
GCGGCGCTTCCGGTGCCGGGTGTGGATGGTTGTGACGGGGTGGGGGAGGAGGGTGGGTCGCGGGGGCCGGGTAATGCGGTGGAGGAGTTGTTGTGCGGTCTGTTCGCCGAGTTGCTGGGGCGCGAACGGGTCGGTGTCGATGCCGACTTCTTCGAACTCGGCGGCGACAGCATCGGCTCGATCCGCCTGGTGTCCAGGGCCCGTGCCAAGGGTGTGGTGATCACCGCCCGTGAGGTGTTCCGGCACAAGACCGTCGCGGCACTGGCCGCACACGCACGCCTGCGCCCACCCAAGGCGAAGCCCGGCGTCGAGGCCGGTATACCGGGGGAGGGTTCGGCGGCGGCCGCCTCGGCCTCGCCGACGTCGGCGAATCACGCCGACGCGCTCTCGAACCCCGAGCCGGCCGGCCCCGTACCGCTCACTCCGATCCTCCGGTGGCAGCGAGACCGAGGCGGCCCGGTCGGCGGCTTCCACCAGTACGTACTCGTCCGTACCCCCGCCGACCTGGAGCTGCCGCGACTGCGGGCGATCCTCCAGTCGCTGCTCGACCGGCATGACACCCTGCGGATGCGCCTGCGCCGCACCCCGGAATGGCGGCTCGACATCCTGCCGCCCGGCACTGTCACGGCGGACGGGAGCGTCCTCCGTGTACCGGTCGACGGCATCAGCGCCGGCACCGGTATCCGTGACGGCGGAGGAGAGGCGGAGTGGGAGCGTACGCTGCGCGTCCAGGCCGACCTGGCGCGGCGGCGGCTCGCACCGGACACCGGCAACATGCTCCAGGCCGTGTGGTTCGACGCGGGACCCGGGAACCCCGGACGCTTGCTGCTCCTGGTCAACCACCTGTCCGTGGACGGTGTCTCCTGGCGGATCCTGATCCAGGACCTGCGCAACGCCTGGACCCAGCCGGCGGTCGAGCCGCTGAGGCCCGCGGTCTCGTTCATGGAGTGGGGCGGCCGACTGGAGAAGAACGCACTCGACCGGTCCGGCGAACTCCCCTACTGGACCGGGGTGCTGGAGGGCACCGGCGAGCTGTTCGACGGTGCCGCACTCCTGCCCGGCCGCGATGTCCTGAGCACCCAGGAGACCGTCACCCGGGTGCTGTCCGCAGCCCGCACGGAAGCCCTGCTGACGCGGCTGCCCGCACGTCTCGGCACCGGGGTCAACGCGGTGCTGCTCGCGGCGCTGGGCCTCGCGGTACGGGGCTGGCGCGCAGCGTACTTCCCGGAGAGCACCGCGCCGTTCCTGGTGGATGTGGAGGGCCACGGCCGTGAGGAGATGGCGGACGACATCGCGGACGAGCTGGACATCTCCGCCACTGTCGGCTGGTTCACCAGCATGTTCCCCGTCCGCCTCGACACCCGGCGCCGCGACCCGGCCGATGCCCTGCACGCCGTACGGGACCAACTGGACGCCATGCCGGACAAGGGAATCGGCTACGGTCTGCTGCGCTATCTGAACCCGGACACCGCACCCGTGCTGGAGCGGCTGCCCCGGGGGCGGATCCTCTTCAACTACCTCGGCAGGTTCGCCCGTCCCGACGACACCGACTGGGCACTCGCGCCCGAAGCCGCGGCGGTAAGCAGCGGCGGCGACCCGGACATGCCGCTCACCCACCCCCTGGAGGTGTCCGCCGTCGCGCTTCAGCGGACGGGCGGCCCGGAGCTGCACATCACCTGGGCGTACGCGTCCGGTCTGCTGGAGCAGCACCTGGTCGACGATCTTGCCGACCGCTGGCTGGAGGCTCTCGACCACCTGGCCGACCACACCGCCGATGCAGCCGGATCCATCGATGCAGCCGAACCCATCGAACCCGTCGAACCCGTCGAACCCGTCGAAGCGATCGAAGTTGTCGAAGGGGATGCATCCGCATGATCGGGGAGCAGTACGAGGACGCCGACCCCTCGGAGATCGACCTCGCGGACCCCAGGCCGCACGCCGAGCGGGACCTCACCGCACTCTGGCGCCGTCTGCGTGAGAAGGAGCCACTGCACTGGCAGCCGCCCCGGGGCGCCCGCCCCGGCTTCTGGGTCCTGACGCGCTACCACGACGTGTCCGCGGCCTACCGGGACACCCAGCGGTTCCGCTCGGACCGGGGGAACGTGTTGGACACCCTCCTGAACGGCGGCGACTCCGCGGCGGGAATGATGCTGCCCCTCATGGACGGTCCCCACCACACCGCACTGCGCGGCACCCTGATGAAGGCGTTCTCCCCGCGTGCGCTGTCCGGGGTGGTCGACAGCATCCGCACCGCCTCACGCGAGCTGGTCACCGAGTTCCTGGAACGAGGACGGTGCGACTTCGCCTCGGACATCGCGGGACTGCTGCCGCTTCGGGCGATCTGCGACCTACTGGACGTACCGCCCCTCGACCGGCGGCGATTGCTCGACATGACCTCATCGGCCCTCGGCTCGCACAGCGATGACGCGCTGCGGCGGAACGCGTGGGTGTCCAGGGGCGAGATCCTGCTGTACTTCTCCGATCTCGCGGCGCGGCGGCGCGAGAGCCCCGGCGATGACATCGTCAGCCTCCTCACCCAGTGCACCGTCCACGGCAGGCGGTTGACGGACGAGGAAGTGATCTTCAACTGCTACAGCCTGATGCTCGGCGGCGACGAGACCACCCGCCTCGCACTCGTGGGAGGCGTGGCCGCGCTGCTGGACGCACCAGCCCAGTGGGACGCCTTCAGGTCCGGGCGGATCACCACGGAGACCGCCGTCGAGGAGGTGCTGCGCTGGACGACACCGACCTTGCACGCCGGGCGTACCGCTGGAGCGGACATCGCCCTGCACGGCCGGACCATCAAGAAGGGGGACATCGTCACTCTGTGGAACGCTTCCGCCAACCGGGACGGTGACGTCTTCACCGACCCGGACCGGCTCCTGCTGTCCCGGCAGCCGAACCGGCATCTGACGTTCGCCTACGGGACGCACTTCTGCCTCGGCGCCTTCCTCGCCCGCGCCGAGATCGGGGCCGTACTGGACGACCTGCGGCGGATGGTGGGCACCATGGAGGCGGCGGGACCGGCGCGGCGCGTGTACTCCAACTTCCTGGGGGGTCTTGTCTCCCTGCCGATCGCCTGGTCGGGGTGACGTTGACGGGGCTCGCCACCAGATTCTGATCATGACCGTGCGAACGCGGTACGGCAGTGCAGGAGACGTCGACGACGGCCGGGTGGGCGGGGGTTACGGCGTACCGCCGACGCGACGAGCGGATCGCCGTGCGACAGCCGGACCAGTGCAGCAGCCCGGCACCGCCGTCGAGACCTCACAGCGGTACGACCGTCACCTCGGTCGCCTTCACACTGGTCCAGACCCGCACCCCGTCGGCGATGGACAGCTCGGCCGCTGCCGCCGGGGTGATCTCGGCGACGACATCCGGCGCCTGTCCCTGCCCGGACGTGATCAGTACGCGCAACCGGCTGCCGCTGGCGGTGATCTCGCGGACCGTACCCGGCCAGACATTGCGCGGGCTGCCGGTCGGCCGCTCGCGGTGGACCGACACCGCTTCGGGGGCGATCACGGCGAGGCACTCGGACCCCTCGGGCAGCGGTTCGGCGACGACGAGCGTCCCGCCGTCCGAGAGGCGCAGCCCGTGGGCGGTCGCGATGCCCGGCCAGGCGTTGCGTCCGAGCATCCGGGCGACCCAGGGGGAGCGCGGATGCCGGGTGACCTCGCTGGGCGGGGCGTCCTGGAGGGCACGGCCACCGTCCAGGACGAGCACCCGGTCGGCGAGTGAGACGGCTTCCACGGGATCGTGGGTGACGATCAGGCAGACCCCGCCGAACCCCTCCAGATGGCTGCGCAGGGTGTGGCGCACATGCGCGCGGGTGGTCTGGTCGAGCGCGGCGAGCGGTTCATCCAGGAGCAGCAGCCGGGGGCGGGCGGCCAGGGCGCGGGCCAGGGCTACCCGGCCGGCCTGTCCACCGGAGAGCTGCGCCGGTTTGCGGTGCGCGAGATGGCCCACCTGGAGGCGGTCGAGCCAGTGCTGTGCGATTCGGCGGGCCCCGGTACGCGAGGTGCCCCGGGCCCTGAGCCCGTACGCGGTGTTGGCGAGTGCGGTCATGTGCGGGAAGAGCGCGCCATCCTGCGGCACCCAGGCCACCGTCCTACGGTGCGGGGGGAGCCCGGTGACATCCGTACCGCCCAGGGTGAGCTGTGCGTGGGCGCGGGGCGTGAACCCGAGCAGGGCACGTAGCAGCGTGGTCTTCCCAGCTCCGTTGGGGCCGACGACGGCGATGGTGGTGCCCGGCTCGGCATCGAGGGTGAGGCGGGTGAACCCGCTGAACTCGGCGTGCAGCGCCCACTGTCCGCCGCTGTCCGGTGCTGGTGTGGGTTCCGCGGCCGGGCCCGGCCCGGCCGTGGGAAGGGGCGGCTGCTCCGTGGCACCGTCCGTCGCCGTGGGCCCGGGCACCGGCGTCCCGCCCACCGGTGTGCTGCTCCAGCGGCCGCGCAGAGCGATCAGCACCACCATCGCGATGGCGAGCAGCAGGAGGGAGACCGAGGTCGCCGCCTCCGGCTCGTCCTGCAGCAGCAGGAAGACCTCCAGCGGCAGCGTCTGGGTGACACCGGGCAGATTGCCCGCGAAAGTGATCGTGGCACCGAACTCACCCAGCGCACGAGCCCAGGTGAGGGCCGCACCGGCGACCAGCCCGGGGGCCACCATCGGCAGGGTGACGCTGAAGAACACCCGCACCGGAGAGGCGCCGAGCGAGGCGGCGGTCTCCTCGTAGCGCGGTCGCAACCCGCCCAGCGCTCCCTCCAGGCTGATCACCAGGAAGGGCATGGCCACGAAGGTCGCGGCGAGCACGGCGCCCGAGGTGTGAAACGGCAGTGTGATACCGAAAGTCTCCTCCAGCCAGGACCCGATGAGCCCACGACGGCCGAACGCGAGCAGCAGCGCGACACCGCCGACGGTGGGCGGCAGCACCATCGGCAGCAGGACGAGCGAGCGTACGAACGCCTTGCCGGGGAACGGCACCCGGGCCAGTACCCACGCCAGGGGCACCCCCAGCACCAGGGAGATGCCGAGCGCCCAGAACGACACGATCAGTGAGAGCGTCAGTGCCTCGGTGGTCCCGGGGCTGGTGAGATGGTCCGTCAGCTCGCTCCACGGGGTGCGTACCAGGATCGCGACCAGTGGCAGCAGCAGAAACGCGACGGCGGCCAGCGCGGGCACCGCCAGGGCGAGGGGCGCCGGGGGCCGCCCGGACGCGCGTCCGCGGATCCGTTTCATCGCCGGTACCCCATGGTTGACCCCTCGCCTGCCGGCACGCGCCGCGTGCTCCGTCGCATGTGCCGTCGTGCCGTGTAGGTGGTGCCGCTCCTGCTACGGCTGCTGGAAGCCCGCCTCCTGGAGGATCTTCCGGGCCTCGGGCGTGGACAGCCAGGCGACGAACGCCGCAGCCGCCTCGGCGTGCTTCGACTCCTTCAGGGTCGCCGCCGGATACTGGGCGATGGCGTTCTGGGCGTCGGGGATGGCCACAGCGTCGACCTTGTCCGATGCGCTTTCGGCATCGGTCTTGTAGACCAGGCCCGCGTCGGCCTCGCCCAGTTCGACCTTGCTCAGCACCGCGCGGACGTTGGGCTCCAGGGAGACCGGCTTCACCGTGATCTTCTGGGCGTCGAGGATCCGGTCGCTGTACTTGCCCGCGGGGACCTCGGGAGCGGCCAGCACCACCTTGAGGTCGCTGCCGGCCAGGTCCCTCAGGCCGCCGATCTTCTTCGGGTTGCCCTCGGCGGTGGCGATCACCAGGCGGTTCTTGGCGATGATCGCCGGAGTGCCGGTGTCCGCCTTCACCTTGTCCATGCTCTTGGTGTCGGCGGTGACCAGTACGTCCGCGGGCGCGCCCTGCCGCACCTGGGCCACCAGTTCCTGGGAGCCGGCGAACGAGAAGGTGAGCTTGGTGCCCGGGTGCTCCCTCTCGTACGCGGCGCCGGCCTTCTTGAAGACGTCGGTCAGCGAGGAAGCGGCCAGCACCGTCAGATCCCCCTTGGGGGCGGTGGAGGTGGACGCGGTACCCGGGGCACCCGCGCTCTCCTTGTCCGTGTCGCCGGCGCAGGCGGTGAGTGACATGAGCAGGGCGGCGGCCGTGACGGCGGCAGCCGTCGCGTTGCGGCCGCCGGCGGCGACGGTAGAGGAGAAACGGGAGAGCGGGGACATCAGTAGGGAGCTCCCTTGACTGTGCGAGGTCAGATGCGATCGATGTGCACGTTGGTCGACTTCACGCGGGCGGTGGCCTGCATGCCGACCTCCAGGCCCAGTTCCTCCACGGCCTCCCGGGTCAGGAGTGAGACAAGACGGTGCGGGCCGGCCTGGATCTCCACCTGCGCCGCGACATCGCCGAGCTTGACGGCGGTGACGATGCCGGGGAACGCGTTGCGCGCCGAGGTGTAGGCGACGTCGTCGTCCCCGCTGCCGCCACCCTGGCCGATCTCGATGGAGAACGCGGCCAGATCACGCCCGTCGATCAGGCGGCGCCCGCTGTCGTCGCGATGGGTGGCGACCCGGCCGGCGTCAGCCCAGCGGCGCGCGGTGTCGGGACTGACACCGAGCAGGCGGGCCGCTTGCCCGATGGTGTAGGACTGCATATGCCACACCGTAGAGCGATTCTCCTGGCATCTGCAAGTGATCACAGGAATATCCGGCGCAGATGCCAAACGGTTCAGTGGAGGCTTGGAGGATGTGCCAAGCGACGGGGTTGTGCGCTGCTCTTGGTGTGCCTGACCGCCGCCCGGCCGGTGCCCCTGGTTACATCCGGAGACACGAGTTTCCGCAACCGAAGGCGCGCCCCCATGAGCCTGAGCATCCGCAATCAGATCCCCGGCACCATCACCGGCATCGCCTCCGGCGAGGTCATGGCGGCGGTCAAGGTCCGCCTCTCCGGCGGTCAGGACATCACCGCCGCGATCACCGCGGACGCGATGCGGGACCTCGGACTCACCGAAGGTTCCACCGTGCGTGTGCTGGTGAAGTCCACCGAGGTGGCGCTGGCCACCGCACCCGTCGAAGGCATCAGCATCCGCAACCAGCTACCCGGGTTCATCACGGACATCGTCACCGGTGGTGCCATGGCCGGGGTCAGACTGCGTGTGGACGGAGGCGAACTGACGAGCGCCGTCACCAAGGAGGCCGTCGCCGACCTGGGGCTCACGGTCGGGTCGCCCGTGGTGGCCCTGATCAAGGCCACCGAGGTCTCCCTCGCCGGGGACTGAACGGAATCCGGCGGGTCTGAGCAGGGCCGAACCGGGTGGACGGGGTGAGCGAGGACGACAGGGGAGGAGCGAGTGCCGTCTGGGAAAGCGTGGTGGCCGGCCCGGACGGCCACCTCAGTGCCGCGCGGCGTTCGCCGCGGACGTGCCTTCCCAGGATCGTCTCATCGCACGCTCGCGGGGAATCCCCGGCTCGTCAGCGCCAGCAACGGCCCCGCCTTCACCGCCGTCTCCTCGTACTCGGCCTCGGGGTCGGACAGGGCGATCACCGCTCCGCCGACTCCGTAGCGCACCCGGTCGGGTGTGACCAGGGCGGTCCTGATCACCACGCTCAGATCGGCGGCACCCGTCAGCGAGAAGTAGCCGATGGCCCCGGAATACACCCCGCGCGGCCCCGCTTCCAAGCTGTCGATGATCCGCATCGTCCGGACCTTCGGCGCCCCGGTCATGGAGCCTGCCGGGAAGCAGGAGCGCACCACGTCCACGGCGGTCCGGTCGGCGCGCAGTCGCGCGCGAACCGGGCTGACCAGCTGATGGACGGTCGCGTACGTCTCGACCCGGAAGATGTCACCGGCTTCGACCGATCCGCTCTCGGCGCACCGCCCGAGGTCGTTGCGCACCAGGTCGACGATCATCAGGTTCTCCGCACGGTCCTTCTCGTCCGTCCGGAGCTCCGCCACGAGCGCGGCGTCCTCGGCGGCCGTCGCCCCGCGCGGTCGGGTGCCCTTGATGGGGCGGGACTCGGCGGTGCCGTCGGCGCCGACCCGCAGAAAGCGCTCGGGGGAGGTGCTCAGCACCGCCAGCGCGCCGAAGCCCAGCAGCGCCCCGTACGGCGCCGGGCTGTGGCGGCGCAGCAGCCGGTAGCCCTCCCAGGGGTCGAGCGTGCCCCGTACCTCAGCCATGTTGGTGAGACACACCTCGTATGTCTCACCCGCCGCGATCTGCTCCTGGGCGTGGGCGATCAGTCCGAGGTACGCGTCGTGTTCGTGACGCAACCGGATCTCGGAGAGTGCCGGGCTCCCGTGGTCGACGGCTTCGGGGGCCGCGGGTGCCGAGGGGACGCCCGCCGCCGACTCCAGGGCTTCCGCCGTGGTGCGCAGCCAAGCGCGGGCGGCGCTCTCGTCGCCGCCCTCGGCCAGGGCGAGGAGGTAGGTGGTCCGGGTGATGTGGTCGAAGACCACCGCGCGGTCGGCGAACACCATGACTGCGTCGGCGTCATCGGACCGGTGTGTGACTTCGCCGCCACACTCGGCCTTGAGCTCGTAGCCGAGATAGCCGACCCAGCCCAGTGCGAAGTCGCAGGGTAGCGAGGGGACTTCGGTGCGGATGGACCGCAGGTCCGCGTCCAGCCAGTCGAGGAAGGCGCCCCAGACGACCTGGGTGTCGTCTGCGGAGCGGACGGTGACCGTGCGGCTGGGGACATCGGCTTTCGCCACTCGGGCCAGCGGCCCGGAGGCGTCCCCCATGACCGAGAAGCGGCCGACGTCGGCATCGGCGGGGTGGTCCGGTTCCGAGGTGTCGCCGGATGTGCCGCTGTCGAGCCAGAAGGCGTACGGTCCCGAGCGGAAGAGGCGGTCGAAGGCCACCTCGTCGTCCCAGCGGGTCGGGAGTGCCTCGGCCAGGACGCGCAAGTGGCGTGTGGGAGCCGCCCGTTGTGGAACCGCCTGCACCGCTCGGACGTTCATCGCCTGCTGGTCCTGCTGGTCCTGCTGGTCCTGCTGGTCCTGCTGGTCCTGCTGGACGCGTTGAGCGGGCTGAGGCCGGATCCCCCGTGACGCCGGTGCGCCGCCACTCCATGCCCGCGTCAGCCGCATGAAGTTGCCCATCAGCTCATGTCCGTGACTGGTCAGGATCGACTCGGGGTGGAACTGAAGCCCCCACATCGGACGCTCCCGGTGCTCCACCGCCATGACGACCCCGTCCTCCGGGGCCCAGGCGACGGCCTCCAGCTCGTCGGGCAGGTCCGACACCGCCAGCGAGTGGTACCGCACCACATCGAACGGCGACGGCAGCCCGGCGAACAAGCCCAGACCCCGGTGCGTCACCGCCGAGAGTCGCCCATGGCGCGGCTCCGGCGCACGCGTCACCTTGGCTCCGTGCGCCAGGGCGAGCCCCTGGTGCCCGAGGCACACCCCCAGCAGCGGTATCGGCGTGTGCTCGATGACCTCCCGGCAGATCCCGAAGTCCGCCACCACCGCCGGGTTTCCGGGACCGGGCGAGATGACGACGTTGTCGAACGAGTCCAGCAGCCCCGGGTGCCATTCGGGGTCGTCATTGCGCAGAACGACCGGCCAGGTCCCGCTCACCTCGGCGATCTGGTGGCAGAGGTTGTAGGTGAAGGAGTCGTAGTTGTCGATCAGCAGGGTGCGCACGGTCAGCCCCGGATCTCGAACAGGATGTGCTCCAGCTCCTCGCCGCTGCCTTCGAGGAAGCGGCGCCGGTCCCGGACCACGAGCTTGTGTCCGCAGGCGTCGGCCATGTCGTGCAGCAGACCCAGGTCGCCGCGGTCGCTGAACTGCAGCAGCGCCGAACCGCCCTCGGTCAGCAGCCCCGGTGCCTCGGCCAGATAGCGCCGGTGCGCCTGGTAGCCCGGATCGATGTAGGCGGCCTCGTGCTCCGTTTCGTAGCGGTAGTCCGGTGGTGCCAGTACGAAGTTGGAGTGCCAGTACACGGTGTCGAAGCGCTCGTCCGGGTCGAGTCCCGCGAACAGATCGCTGTGAGCGGCCCGCAACCGGGCGCTGACACCGTGCCGTTGTGCGTTCAGTCGCGTGTTCCGTACCGCCGCCGTGCTGATGTCCGCGGCGACCACGCGCGTGCAGCCGGCCAGTGCCGCCGACACCGCGATGATTCCGGTGCCCGCCCCGATCTCCAGGAACGAGCCCCCTGAGCGGTAGCGGGGCTCGTCGTCCCCGGTCAGGCCCAGGACGTCCAGGGCGACCCCGGTCGTGGCCGAGAAGGGCGGAGCGAACACGCCGTCCAGCAGGTCCCAGTCCCGCCCCGCCATGGTGAAGACATCCGGCCTGTCCTCACGGGTGAGGGACCGTCTGCTTCGCTCCAGCGACCTGAGGTAGCTCCCGTGTTCTGTCATTCCCACCCCTTGCATAACGGTGGGGTGCCGCGTATGCCGACACCCCGATCAATGGTTTCCCAGCCGGGTAACCCTCGGAAGGTGCTCTGAGCACCACAGAATCCCGGTGAGAAGGTGCTCGCGGCACACCTTCCGGACCCTGGACTGGGAAACCTCGCTTGACCATCGCAAACACGGAACTTAGGCTCCAAGTGAATGATCTTGACTCTTGTTTGGGGGACACCAGATGAGCACGGTGAACCCGGACGACGGGTCCCCGGACGCCGACGCGCTGGCCGTCCTCGAACTCCTCGCCCGCGAGGCGCCGTCCAGTCGCTTCGACGAACTCCTTCGAACGGCACGTCAGCATCCGCTGCCCCAGGAACGGCTGCGACGGTTGGAGCGTGCGGTGCGGCTCGCCCTCGATGTGCGCGCCACCGCCGAGCAGCGGCGCAGACGCGAGGCGGGACTCGCCGCTCTCGTCGACACCACACAGGAACTGGCGTCGTGCACGGATGACCTGGACGGGCTGTTCCATGTGATCACCAGCCACGCCAGGCGGTTGCTGAACTTCGATATGGCCTATGTCAGCCTGCGCCTTCCGAGTGGTGGCTCGTACGTGCACAAGTCGGACGGCGAGACGAACGCGCTGAGTGTCGGGCTCGAACTGGGCCGGGGCTTCGGCCTCGGTGAGTACGCCCAGAGCAAGCAGGCACCCTTCTGGACCGCCGACTACCTCGCCGACGGCCGTTTCCCCCACTCCCCGGACATCGACGAGGTCGTGATCTCCGAAGGGTTGCACGCGGTGCTCGTCGTGCCCTTGATCCACAGTGGCGCGGCCATCGGCGCGCTGTACGGGGCGTCCCGCGAGATCCGCCACTTCACCCCGGACGAGATCAGTCTGATGCGCTCGCTCGCCGTGCTGTCGTCATCCGCAATCGAGGCCACCAGGCGCAGGGCCCGGATCGAGACCGAACTCGCCGACGCGCAGTCGGAGAACGTGCGCCTCACCTCGGCACTGGCCCGCACGGACCGCCTGACCGCCACCCAGAAACGGCTCATGGACCTGGTTCTGGAGGGCGGTGCACTGCACGACGTCACCAAGGCGGCGGCCGCAGCACTGGACGGCACCCTGGTGCTGCGGGACGCGGAAGGCAGGACACTGGCCGCCACTGGCGAACTCCCGCAACCTGACGCGGCATCGGTGGTCCGGGCGCTGGTCGACTCCCATGCCGCGGGGGCGCCCGTGACGGTGACCGGCGACGATGGCTCCGGGGTGTGGGCCACCCATGTCACCACCGGGGTCGAGGCTCCCGGCGCCCTGCTGTTCCGACGGCCGGTGACGTCGGGCGCGCACACGGGCCGCGTGGAACCAGCCGCGGACCCCGCGCAGGCCCCCGCACCGCACCCCGCACCGCACCCCGCACCGGACTCCCTCACGGAAGAGGACAAAGGGCTGCTGTACGCCACGGCTCAGACGCTCGCACTCGTCCTGCTACTCGGGCACAGCGCCGGGGCCGCGGCAGGTCCCGCACGTGACGAATGCCTGGAAGAACTGCTCGCCGGCACCCCGGAGTCACCCCGCCGTCTCGCGGAGCGGGTCCGCAGGCTGGGCATCGAACCCACCGGGCCGCACCTTGTGCTGATCGTCCGACCCGAGGGCGGTAAACAGGGCGAGTCAGCCGTGTGGGCCTCCTCGTACGCCTACCGGCACGGCGGGCTCAAGACCGTGCGGGGTGACTGCCTGGTGCTGCTCATCCCCGGTACGGACGCGTCGGCGGCGGCCCGTGCGGCGGCAGGGGAACTGTCACCGCTGCTAGGGCATCCCGTCTCGGTGGGGGCGGCGGGTCCGACCGCAGAGCTGTCGTCGGTCGGCAAGGTGTACCAGGAGGCACGCCGATGCCTCGACACGCTTGTCGCACTCGGTCGCACCGGTGGCACGGCATCACCCGGCGACCTCGGCTTCCTCGGACTGCTGCTCTCCGACGAGCATGACGCCGACGCCTTCGTCGCCAACGCCCTGGGCGCCGTGCTCGACTACGACAGCGGACGTTCCACGGAGCTCGTCCGCACCCTGGAGGCGTACTTCACGGCGGGCGGCAGCCCGACCCGCGCGGCGCAGCAACTGCATGTGCACACCAACACCGTCGCGCGCCGGTTGGACCGCATCACCGAACTCCTCGGCCCCCAGTGGCAGGAGCCCGCCCAGGCTCTGGAGATTCAGCTGGCGCTGCGCCTACGGCGGGCCCAGCAGGCGGTGTACCGACGGCCGGGGGAGGCGCAGCGCGCTCAAGCCGACCGCGAGGCATAGCCCGTCGCACGGTGATCGCGCCGCCCAGCGAGCGCGGCGACGGCGTGCGCCGTGGAGGCGAGGGTGAGGTGCCGGTGCCAGCCCCGGAAGGACCGCCCTTCGAAGTCCTTCAACCCCACGCGTTCCCCCACGTCCGCCAGATCCCTGCTCGTGCGGTCGGCCAGCTTGGTCAAACGCAGCAGGGCGCTGGCCGGTACGGACGTCATGTTGGTGGCCCAGACCGACACCGGCGCCTGCCGCGGATCGGCCCACTCCCCGAGCAGTACCAGCTCATCGCCGCCTCGTACGGCGTTCGCGGCGTGACGCGGACCGGGCAGCACGGGCCGGACGGGATACGAACCGGCCCGCGCGGTCCCGACGGGATACGAACCGTGCACGGGACCCACGGGGACGGCCACGGCCAGCGAGGTGCGGCGGTCGAACGACGGCGCCGCCAGGTCGGTCCACTCGACCGGACCGCGCAGGCCCCTGACCGAGTCCAGGATGGCCCGTGCGCTCCGCGGGCCGCCGCCGTATCCGGGCAGCGCGGGTGCGCGCACCGTGAGCGGGGACGCGGCTGCAGCGTCCGCGACCTGTGCGATGACCGGAATCCCGGCGCGGGTGAACCGGCCGATGATGGCCGGTAGATCGCTGATGTGCGGATGGAGCACCACCGGCCGCACCGGCATCCGCCAAGCGCTCAGCGATTCCAGCAGCGCCGCCGCCGCGCACTCCTCGCCGGACTGCGCGCCGATGCCGTCCGGGATCTCCGCACGCCGTCGCCTCCCCGCGTCCCGTACCCATACGTCCGGCAGCCGCAGCCGCCAGTGCACCGGCGTGCTGAACGCCTCCGACGCCTGCCACACCCCGAACGCCTGCTGCCCGTTGAAGGCCTGCCCCAGGCACGGATCGAACATCCGGTCAACCCCCACCGACTGCTTGCCCGCCTTGGGGATCGGCATGGACCGCACCACCCACGCTCGGGACGGCCGGACATCCTCCAGATAGGCGGCCAGAGCCTCGCGTACCGGCATCCACTCCCAGGTGGAGCTGCAGATGAAGTGGTGCAGACTCTGTTCCGCGGCCGGTCCTCCGACCGCGGCGGCGATACGGCGGATGGACTTCCGGCCGTGCGTCCTCAGCAGTCCGTTCAGGTACTGCTCGCCCTTCTCCCGCTGGTCCTTCCTCGTGAATGAGGCGAACAGCACGGCAGCGAGCTCCTTCACCAGAGCCGCCTCGGCTGCCTCCGTGTCCGTGTCCCGTGCGGGTCGAGCGTCGCCGGTATCCCGTGCCTCACCGCGCTGGTCGGCCAGCAGCCGCAGCCGGGCACGAGCCGCCGGCCCCCGCTTGGATCTCTCCTCGGCACATGGCGCGATCACAGTGCTCCCTCCCGTACCACGCTTTCCACGGCGGCACCTCATCCGCCCTGATCCAGCCTGGCCACCGGAAGCCGCCGTGACGAGGTGCGCCGACCCCCTGGCTCGCCTTCCGCACGGTCGTCCCGCCACCACCCGGCCAAAGAACACCCGGCCCGGACACCTTGCTTGAGCACTCCGTGCAGCGTTACTCACCGTAGGGCACGTGAAGTCGACTACGACACAGCCGGGGCCCGCCCGCGACCTGGCCTCCGGCCCTGCCGTTCCCGTCCGTGCCCTCGACGAGGCCCTCCTCGGCCGCGTACACAACCTGCCCGCGGGTTGTGCACCGCTGAGCGGTACTTTCCGCACCGGTTATGGGTTCGGTAAAGAACACAAGTCCGACCTGTTCCGAGCCGCACCTGGCGCGAAAGGATCACCCAGTACAACTCCACACCACCAGGGGAGGGTTCAAGGTGAGACGCACTGCAGTGCTCGGTTCGGCCGGCACGCTGGTCGCGGGCAGCCTCATAGCGGGCGCCATCATGGCACCGGCGGCCACCGCCGAAAGCCGCGGCCACGGAATACCCGAGGCGTACGGCGTCCGGATCGCGGCGGAGCGGGCGGCCGCCAAGGGCATCGGCTGGGCCGACTGCCCGGAGGACTGGGGCTTCGCCAAGCCCATCCAGTGCGGCTATGTGAGCGTTCCGCTCGACTACGCACGCCCGACCGGCAAGCAGATCAGGATCGCTGTGAACCGGATCGGCAACACGGGCACCAAGGAGGAGCGCCAGGGCGCGCTGCTCTACAACCCGGGTGGCCCCGGGGGCTCCGGGATGCGCTTCCCGACCAGGGTCACCAACAAGAACCCGCTGTGGGCCAAGGCCTCCAAGGCGTATGACTTCGTGGGCTTCGACCCGCGCGGCGTCGGCCACTCCACGCCCATCTCCTGTGTCGATCCCCAGGAGTTCGTCAAGGCCCCGAAGCTCGACCCGGTGCCTGACAGCGAGGCTGACAAGCGCGCACAGCGCAAGCTCGCCGCCGAGTACGCGGACGGCTGCGCCGAGCGCAGCGGCTGGATGCTGCCGCACATGACGACGCCCAACACCGCGCGCGACCTGGATGTCATCCGGGCCGCCCTGCACGAGAAGAAGCTCAACTTCCTGGGCGTCTCCTACGGCACGTACCTCGGCGCGGTCTACGCCACGCTCTTCCCGGACCACGTAAGGCGTATGATCGTCGACAGCGTGGTCAACCCATCCCGCAAGAAGGTCTGGTACCAGGCGAACCTCGACCAGGACGTCGCGTTCCAGACCCGCTGGGACGACTGGAAGGCGTGGGTCGCCAAGAACGACTCCGTCTTCCACATCGGGGACACCCCGGAGAAGGTCGAGCAGCAGTGGCTCACGCTGCGGGCAACCGCCAAGAAGAGCCCGCTCGGTGGGGTCGTGGGCCCGGCCGAGCTCATCGGGTTCTTCCAGAGCGCCCCGTACTACGACTCCGCCTGGGTGCCCGTCGCCCAGACCTGGAGCAAGTACCTCGCGGGTGACCAGCAGGCGCTGATCGACGCCGCCGCCCCGGATATGTCGGACACCGCGGGCAACATCTCGGCGGAGAACGGCAACGCCGTCTACACCGCCGTCGAGTGCGCCGACGCCAAGTGGCCCACCAGTTGGAAGCGGTGGGACCGCGACAACACCCGGCTGCACAAGGACAACCCGTTCATGACCTGGTCCAACGCCTGGATGAACCTGCCCTGTGCCACCTGGTCGGCGAAGCAGCACACCCCGTTGCAGGTGCGCACCGGCAAGGGGCTGCCGCCGGTGCTCATCGTGCAGTCGGAGCGCGACGCCGCCACCCCCTACGAAGGCGCCGTCGAGCTGCACAAGCGCCTCAAGGGCTCCCGTCTGATCACCGAGAAGGACGCCGGCTCGCACGGTGTGACCGGCCTGGTCAACCCGTGCGTCAACGATCGCGTGGACACCTACCTGCTCAGCGGGACGGTGGACAGCGCCGATGTGACATGCGCACCGCACGCCACGCCCAAGGCGACGATGTGACAGCCTGAGGGTGGAGGAGGGGCGGGTCCTTTGGCCCGCCCCTCTTTCGCGTTTTCCGCCGCCCGGCCGCGTCGCGGCGGGAGCCGCGTCAGCGGACCATGGACCATGGACCCGATGCCGGGGACCCCGTGGGAGGAGCGGAGGATGCGCGAGATTCTGCCGGCGCTGGCCCGGTGGTACGCGACGGGCCGGCCCTTCGGCCTGGCCACCGTCGTCGCCGTGAACCGCAGCGCGCCCCGTGGACCCGGTGCGGCGATGGCGGTGGGCCCTGACGACGAGGTCGTGGGCAGTGTGTCCGGGGGATGCGTGGAGGGGGCGGTCTTCGAGCTCGCCCAGGAAGTCGTCGCCGACGGTGAGGCACGGCTGCGGACCTTCGGCTACAGCGACGACGACGCGTTCGCCGTCGGACTGACCTGCGGCGGCGAGATCACCGTACTGGTGCGCCGGGTGTCCCCTGAAGCCGAACCGGCTTTCGGCGCCGTGGCCGAATCGGTCGTATCCCACCGGCCCGTGACGGTGGCGGTGGTGACGGACGGCCCGGCGCAGCGCGGCGCCTCGCTCGCCGTCTGGCCCGATGAGGCAGCGGGCACGCTCGGTACGCCCGGTCTCGACGCCGCCGTCACCGCGGACGCCCGCGGAGAGCTCGCCCAGGGCGCCACCGTCACGCGGCACTACGGGCCCCAGGGGCAGCGCCGCGAGGACGGTGTCGCCGTGTTCATGGAGTCGTTCGCCCCGCCGCCGCGAATGCTCGTGTTCGGCGCCATCGACTACGCCGCCGCCGTCGCCCGTATCGGCGGCTTCCTCGGGTACCGGGTGACGGTGTGCGACGCGCGACCCGTCTTCGCCACGCCCAGGCGCTTCCCCGAGGGCGTGGAGGTCGTGGTGGAGTGGCCGCACCGCTATCTGGGCGCCACCGAGACCGATTCCCGCACCGTCATCTGCGTACTGACACACGATCCGAAGTTCGATGTACCGCTGCTGGAGGAGGCCCTGCGCCGCCCGGCCGCGTACATCGGCGCGATGGGCAGCCGCCGCACCCACGACGACCGTATGGAACGCCTGCGGGCAACCGGTGTCGGCGAGGAGGCACTGGCCCGGCTGCGCTCACCCGTCGGGCTGGATCTGGGAGCCCGTACACCGGAGGAGGTGGCGGTTTCCGTCGCCGCGGAGATCATCGCCTTGCGCTGGGGCGGTAGCGGTGCGCCCTTGACGGCGACATCGGGTGCGATCCACTCCTGACCGACCGATCACGGGGGTCCCGGCCCCCGGCCGGCCTGCGCTCTCCGCTTCCGGGCGGCCACCCGGCGACACCGTGAGCATGGACCTCGTCAGGGACCCGCCAGTGGCCGTATGAGCACCGTCAACGGACCGCTCGACGGCCGGCTCGCGAGGTGCCTTGTCGTGGCCGCCGCGCTCTGGCGCGCGCCCTCGGCTTCATCGGGGAGCCCCGCGTCAACGTGCTGGAGCTGAACATCGCGCTGAAGCAACTCATGGCGAAGTGACGAACCGACGAACCGGTGAATAGACGAATAGACGAAGTGGTGTAGCGACAACCCGTGTCGGAGTTGGGCCGAACGGGTGAGGGGCGTCAGGATGGTCCCCATGAGCAGGTACGAGAGGTACGACGTGACCGACGAGCAGTGGGAGGGCCTGGCTCAGGTCGTCCCACTGCGCGGTCGCAACGAGTGGCCGTCGCGAGTGGACCACCGCACGATTCCGCAGGGTTACGAGGAAGCCTACGTGGCGGAGGCCGAGCAACGCCGCATGGTGGTGCTCAGGGTGCAGGTGTTCGCCGACGCGCGGGAGGTCGCCGAACACCTCATCGCACAGATCCCGGTGCTGCTGGACCTCACGAGTGCCGACCCCGACGTGGCCAAGCGCATCCTGGACTTCAGCAGCGGTGTGGTCTTCGGGCTCGGTAGTGGAATGCACCGGGTCGACCGCAACGTCTTCCTGCTCGCCCCGGTCGGCACGGAGGTCGACGGGGTGGCGGCCGCGGCCGTACCGCACGGATAGGCGGTCCCCGCCGCGTCGTGGACGTCGAGCGGCACGCTCCCTCGTTCGTGGGAACCCCCGCCCGGCGGAACGGTTTTGCGTCCGGGATGGTGCGTAGCGTCCCCCGCATGGACTCGCTCAGCATCCGTCCGGTGGTCACCGAGTTGAGGCTCTCCGCGTTCGCCGCGCACCGTGGTGGCACCTTCCCGCTCGGGCCCGTGACGCTGTTCGCGGGGCCGAGCGGGAGCGGTAAGTCGAGTGTGCTGCGGGCCTACGAGGCGCTGGCCGCGCTCGCCGCGGGCGCGGAGCTCGCCCAGGTCTTCCCCGATCCGGCGGGCTGCGTTCCAGAGAGTATCCGCGAAGACACCCAGGGGCGCCGGGGGTTCCGGATCGGCTGCACCGTTTCGGGCGCGGCGGGCCCCGTCCGGCTTGACCTCGCCGTGCAGGCAGAACCCGAACCACGCATCGTGGGCGAGCGATTGGTTTGCGGCGACCGTGTGCTGCTGAACACGGCATTGCGCGATCCCGGACACGGCCGGGTCCAGGCCGCCTGGCATACCGGGGGCGCCGTGGGGGTCACCCGGGCGCCGTTCCCCGACGATCTGCTCGGCACGGCACTCCTGCCGTTGCGTGTGGCGGGCCGCACGGACGGGCAGCGGCAGGTGCTGGCGGCTGCCGAGCAGGTGGTGGTGGCGCTGCGGGCGGTGTTCCCCTGCGACCCCCAGCCCCTGCGGATGAGGGCACCCGCGCGGCCGGGCGACGGGCGGCTGCTCCCGGGCTGCGACAATCTCGCCGCCGTACTGCACCGCACCCGTCATGAGTGCGCCCGCAGGCATACGCGGCTGACCTCGATGGCCGGTGGCGGCTGTGCGGGCGTCGTCAGCGGCCTGGGTACGGAGGAGCTCCCGGACGGCTCGGTGCGCGCGTTCCTCTGCCGGGCGGAGGATGGTCCCGGACGCGCGGAGGCCGGCTCCGGCACACCGCTCCAACGGCTCGGAGACGGCGAACTGCGCTATCTGGCCCTGGCCTTGGTCCTGCTCACCGGCCCGGGCGTGTTGTCGGTCGACCAGGCGGCCGAGGTCCCGGGGGCTCTGCAGTCTCTCACCGTCATCGCCGACGGCTTCGACCGCTGCCTCGATCCGAACCAGGCAGCCCGGCTCGCTTCGCTCGCCGCGTCGGTCTGCGCCGACGGGCATCTGCGTCTCGTGGGCGCGGTGAACGGGGACGGGGCTTTCGCACGGGAGCTGGAAGGGGTGACGATGGTAGACCTGTGTCGTGACGGAACTGGACGTGGATACACTGCGACGCCGACTGGTGGAGTTCGCTGCGGCTCGTGACTGGGGGCCGTACCACACCCCCAAGAACCTGGCGGTCGCACTTACGGTCGAGGCGGCCGAACTCGTTGAGATTTTCCAGTGGTTGACACCAGAGGAGTCCGCACGGGTCATGGAGGACCCCGGGAAGGCGCACCGGGTGGCCGACGAGGTCGCGGATGTCCTCGCCTATCTGCTCCAGTTCTGCGAGGTGCTCGGGATCGACCCGCTGACCGCGCTCGCCGCGAAGATCGACCGGAACGAGTTGCGTTTTCCCGCTGCCGAACGGTCCGGTGCCGAGAGCTCCGGCGGCGAGCGAGTCGACCGCGGTTCCGCGGAGCATGATCGTCACTCTACGGAGTGAACGATCTTTCCACAAGCGGCCTACTGTCCACAGATTTCCGAATTCCTCTGGCGTCTCCTTTGGAGTGCCTTCACTCTGGGTAGTGACTCAGTCAAGGAAAGTCAGTACGAACGGGGGCGGCGTACATGGAAGCGGAGCGACTCATCGCGGCGGGCCGACTCGCACTCGCCCAGTGCGAGGACGCGGCGGAGGTGGTGGCGGAGGCCTGGCAGGCAGAGGCCCTCGCACAGGCGATCGGCGGTCAACTGTCCGTGTGCGGCCCCAAGGAGCTGAGAGGGGAGGCGCGGGCACTCGGCGAGGGCGGCGGACGCGCCGGCAGTGCGCCCGACGTGCCGCTGTCGCGCACCGCCATTCCCCGCGCGGCGCAGCTCACCGGTGTCTCCGATCCGCCGCGTGTGCTGATGCTGCTGAGCGACCTGCTCGGGGAGGTCGGCATAGCGCTGGTCGGGGTCGCCTGCGCGACGGATGAGGAGGGGCTGTACTGGCAGTGCATCGAAGCCATCGACGCCACGGACGAGTCGGGCGACCGGGTCCGGGCGATGCTCCGAAGACTCTCCACACGCGAGCGCGGCCGGGTCGGTCCCGACGCGGCCACCAGCCCACCGTGACGGCGCGCCGCCGCGCGGACTCGACCTGAGGGCGGCGCCGGCCGTCAGAAGGTTGAAGCGCGGACGAAGGTGCAGGATGGAGGCATGGATCTGCGCATCTTCACCGAGCCCCAGCAAGGGGCTTCCTATGACACCCTGCTGACGGTTGCCAAGGCCACCGAGGACCTCGGCTTCGACGCCTTCTTCCGGTCCGACCACTACCTGAGCATGGGCTCGGCCGATGGCCTGCCCGGGCCCACCGATGCCTGGATCACCCTCGCGGGACTCGCCCGTGAGACCAAGCGGATCAGGCTCGGCACCCTGATGACGGCAGGCACTTTCCGGTTGCCCGGGGTTCTCGCCATCCAGGTGGCCCAGGTGGACCAGATGTCGGGTGGACGGGTCGAGCTGGGACTGGGGGCGGGCTGGTTCGAGGAGGAGCACAAGGCATACGGCATCCCTTTCCCCAAGGAGAAATTCGCCCGGCTCGAAGAGCAACTGGCCATCGTGACCGGCCTGTGGGCCACGGAAGCCGGCAAGACGTTCACCCACCGAGGCACCCACTACCAGTTGGAGAACTCGCCCGCGCTGCCCAAGCCCGCCCAGGACATGGTCCCCGTGCTCATCGGCGGCCACGGCGCGACCCGCACTCCGCGGCTGGCCGCGCGCTACGCCGACGAGTTCAACATCCCGTTCGCTTCGATCGAGGACAGCGAGCGCCAGTTCGGCCGTGTGCGGGCAGCGGCCGTGGAGGCCGGCCGTGAGCCGGACGAGCTGCGCTACTCCAACGCCCTTGTCGTCTGCGTGGGCAGGGACGAAGCGGAGGTCGCCCGCCGCGCCGCCGCCATCGGACGCGAGGCCGACGAGCTCAAGGCCAACGGGCTCGCCGGATCGCCCGCCGAGGTCGTGGACAAGCTCGGCCGGTACGCGGAGATCGGTTCCTCCCGGGTCTATCTCCAGATCCTGGACCTCCGTGATCTCGACCACCTGGAACTGATCGCCGCCCAGGTCCAGACCCAGCTGAGCTGAGCCCCATGAAGCCCGTCCGCGCTCTCGCCGCAGCCCTCGCCGAAGGACCGCTCGTGCTCGACGGGGGCCTGTCCAACCAGTTGGAGGCACAGGGCTGCGACCTGTCCGACGATCTCTGGTCGGCGCGGCTGCTCGCCGACGGCCCCGAGCAGATCGAGGCCGCACACGCGGCCTATGTGCGGGCGGGCGCGGACGTGCTCATCACCTCCAGCTACCAGGCGACCTTCGAGGGCTTCGCCCGCCGCGGCGTGAGCCGCTCCCAGGCCGCCGCGCTGCCGGCCCGCAGCGTGGAACTGGCTCGGGTTGCGGCGGACGGTGTGCCTCGGGAGGTGTGGGTGGCGGCATCGCTGGGCCCGTACGGCGCCGTGCTCGCGGACGGGAGCGAATACCGGGGCCGCTACGGACTCACGGTGCGGGAGCTGGCGGACTTCCACCGCCCCCGCATCAAGGCTCTCGCCGCCGCCCGGCCCGACGCGCTCGCGCTGGAAACCGTGCCCGACACGGACGAGGCCGAGGCCCTGCTCGCCGCCGCCGGGGACACGGAACTGCCCGTGTGGCTCTCGTACACCGTTGCGGGCGAGCACACCCGGGCCGGGCAGGACCTCGTCAGGGCGTTCGCCCTGGCCGCTGGAAACGATCAGGTGATCGCCGTCGGTGTCAACTGCTGCGATCCCGCCGACGCGGACCGCGCCGTCGAGCTGGCGGTCCGCGAGACGGGAAAACCGGTCGTCGTCTACCCAAACAGCGGCGAGCAATGGAACGCCGCGGCAGGCCACTGGTACGGCGGTGCCACCTTCGACCCGGCACGGGCCCGCGCCTGGCAGTCGGCCGGTGCCCGGCTGATCGGCGGCTGCTGCCGCGTGGGCCCGGACCGTATCGCGGAGCTGGCCGTTGCCATCGGCGGCCGGTAGGCCAGGGAACCGGCAGGCGGCACCCAGCGGCAGGCTACGGCTTGTCCACGTCAGACGGTGGATACGGGAGCGAAGACCGCTCCTTCACCGACTCCGTCTCTCGGACGGCTGCCCGCTGCGGGCCAGCCTTGACCATACGATCATTCCATCGGGCCGTTGCTGTGGAAAACACCTGGTCAGGCAGAGGCCGCACCGGCAATACTCGGACGTGTGTTCCTGACGATCTCCACCACCGGCACCCCGGAGCGTCCTGCCACCGACCTGGGCTTCCTGCTGCACAAGCACCCGGACAAGGCGCAGACGTTCTCCACCTCCCACGGCACCGCGCATGTCCTCTACCCCGAGGCCTCCGCAGAGCGATGCACGGCGGCGCTGCTGCTGGAGGTCGATCCCGTGGCGCTGGTACGGCGCGGCAAGGGAAAGGGGCGCGGCGGCGCGCCCGACTCCGCGCTGGCGCAGTACGTCAACGATCGGCCGTACGCGGCGTCCTCGCTGCTGTCCGTCGCCATGAGCACCGTCTTCAAGAGCGCCCTGCGCGGGGTGTGCCAGGCGATGCCGGATCGGGCCGCGACCCCGCTGCCGCTCCGTGTCGAGGTGCCCGCGCTGCCGGCGCGCGGTGGGGCCGAACTGGTGCGCAAGCTGTTCGGGCCGCTCGGCTGGAGCACGGTCGACGCCGACCCCGTGCCGCTGGACGAGAGCTTCCCCGAGTGGGGCGAGTCGCGTTACGTACGCCTGGTACTGGAAGGTGAGTTGCGGCTCGCCGACGCGTTGCGGCAGCTCTATGTGCTGCTCCCGGTCCTCGATGACGCCAAGCACTACTGGGTCGCACCCGACGAGGTCGACAAGCTGCTGCGGGCCGGAGACGGCTGGCTCGCCGAACACCCCGAGCAGAAGCTGATCACCAGCCGCTACCTTTCGCGGCGCTGGGGGCTGACCCGGCAGGCCATGGAGCGCCTCGAACTGGTGCGGCTGGCCGAGAGCGACGACCTTGAGGTGGAGGACGTCGACAACGCCGTGGACGAGACCACCGACACCGATGAGCGCCCCGTCCCGCTGGCCGCACAGCGGCGTACGGCGATCCTGGAGGCGCTGCGCGAGACGGGTGCCTCCACCGTGCTCGACCTGGGCTGCGGACAGGGCCAGTTGGCGCAGGCGCTGCTGAAGGACACGAGGTTCACCCGGATCGTGGGGGTGGACGTGTCCGTACGAGCCCTCACCATCGCCGCGCGCAGGCTCAGGCTGGACCGGATGGGAGAGCGCCAGTCGGACCGGATCAGCCTGATCCAGGGCTCCCTCACGTACACGGACAAGCGGCTCAAGGGCCACGACGCCGCCGTGCTCAGCGAGGTCATCGAGCACCTGGACCTGCCTCGGCTGCCCGCCCTCGAGTACGCGGTCTTCGGCTCCGCCCGCCCCCGTACGGTGATCGTGACGACGCCGAACGTCGAGTACAACGTGCGCTGGGAGAGCCTGCCCGCGGGGCATGTCCGGCACAGCGACCACCGCTTCGAGTGGACTCGTGAGGAGTTCCGGCAGTGGGCCGCCCAGGTCGCCGACCGGCATGGCTACGAGGTGGGCCACACCGGCGTCGGCGACGACGACCCCGAGGTCGGAGCACCGACCCAGATGGCGGTGTTCACCCTGACCACGCAGACGGAGAAGAAGAAGGAGGTGGCGGCATGACCACCGGTGACACCGAAAGCACCAACGCGGAGACCAGCACCACCAGCGCGGACGACAGCACCAGCACCAGCGCGGAGACCGGCTCCGGCGGGGACGCGACCCCACGAGTCCTGCCCGTCCCCGATCTCTCCCTCGTGGTCCTCGTCGGCGCCACCGGCTCCGGCAAGTCCACCTTCGCCCGCAAACACTTCAAGCCCACCGAGGTCATCTCGTCGGACTTCTGCCGGGGCCTCGTCGCAGACGACGAGAACGACCAGAGTGCCAGCCGCGACGCCTTCGACGTACTGCACTACATCGCGGGCAAGCGCCTCGCCGCCGGCCGGCTCACCGTCGTGGACGCCACCAGCGTCCAGCAGGAGAGCCGCCGCCAGCTCATCGCGCTGGCCCGGGAGCACGACGTGCTGCCCGTGGCCATCGTGCTGGACCTCCCGGAGGACGTGTGCGCCGAGCGCAACGCGGCACGCCCCGACCGGGCCGGCATGCCGCGCCATGTCATCGCACGCCACCGTCGCGAGCTGCGTCGCTCCCTGCGCGGTCTGGAGCGCGAGGGCTTCCGCAAGGTGCACATCCTGCGCAGCGTGGCGGAGGTCGAAGCGGCGCGGATCGTGCCGGAGAAGCGCTACAACGACCTGCGGCACCTGACCGGACCGTTCGACATCATCGGCGACATCCACGGCTGCCGCTCCGAGCTGGACACCCTGCTCGCCAAGCTCGGCTACCGGGACGGAGCACACCCCGACGGCCGCACCGCCGTGTTCGTCGGCGACCTCGTGGACCGGGGCCCCGACAGCCCCGGAGTGCTGCGCCGGGTGATGGGCATGGTGGCATCCGGCAACGCCCTGTGTGTGCCAGGCAACCACGAGAACAAGCTGGGCCGCTGGCTGAAGGGCCGCCAGGTCCAGCACACCCATGGCCTCGCCGAGACCATCGAGCAGTTCGAGCGCGAGGACGCGGCGGACCCGCGGTTCCGCGAGCAGGCCCGCGAGTTCATCGAGGGCCTCGTCAGCCACTACGTCCTGGACGAGGGCAGGCTCGTGGTCTGCCACGCCGGTCTGCCCGAGAAGTACCACGGCCGTACCTCCGGCCGGGTGCGCTCGCACGCGCTCTACGGTGACACCACCGGTGAGACCGACGAGTTCGGCCTGCCCGTGCGCTATCCCTGGGCCGAGGACTACCGGGGCAGGGCGGCCGTGGTCTACGGCCACACCCCCGTGCCCACCGCGTCCTGGCTCAACAACACCATCTGCCTGGACACCGGCGCCGTCTTCGGCGGCAAGCTGACCGCGCTGCGCTGGCCGGAGCGCGAACTCGTGGACGTACCCGCCGAGCAGGTGTGGTACGAGCCGACCAGGCCGCTCGCCACCGAGGCACCCGGCGGACACCAGGGCCGCCCGCTGGACCTGGCGGATGTCCACGGCCGCCGTGTCGTGGAGACCCGCCAGATGGGCCGGGTCGCCGTGCGCGAGGAGAACGCCGCGGCGGCGCTGGAGGTGATGAGCCGGTTCGCGGTCGACCCGCGGCTGCTCGCCTATCTGCCGCCGACCATGGCGCCGACCGCCACGTCCCAGGAGGCGGGCTATCTGGAGTACCCGGCGGAAGCCTTCGCCCAGTACCGGGCCGACGGCGTCGGGCGGGTGGTGTGCGAGGAGAAGCACATGGGCTCCCGCGCGGTCGCGCTGGTCTGCCGCGACGCGGACGCGGCCCGTACCCGCTTCGGTGTGGAAGGCGCGACCGGCGCGACCGGCGCACTGCACACCCGCACCGGCCGCCCCTTCTTCGACGACCCCCGGGTCACCGAGGAGGTGCTCGAACGGCTGCGCACGGCGATCAGCGGAGCCGGGCTGTGGGAGGAGCTGGAGACCGACTGGCTGCTGCTGGACGGCGAGCTGATGCCCTGGTCCCTCAAGGCGTCCGGCCTGCTGCGCAAGCAGTACGCGGCTGTCGGCGCCGCCTCCGGTGCGGTGTTCCCCGGGGCCACGGCAGCTCTGGAGGCAGCCACGGCACGCGGAGTGGACCTCGGCGGGCTCCTGGAGCGGCAGCGCGAACGGGCCGAGGCGGCGACCGCGTTCACGGATGCCTACCGCCGCTACTGCTGGACCACGGACGGTCTGGAGGGCGTGCGATTCGCCCCGTTCCAGATCCTCGCGGGCCAGGGCCGCTCATTGGCGGCGGTGCCGCACGACGCACAACTGGCCTGGCTGGACCGGCTGGTGGCGGCCGACACCGCCACCGGCTCCGGGCTGCTCCAGACCACCCGCCGTATCGTCGTGGACACCGCCGACGAGCAGTCCGTACGCGTCGGTACCGACTGGTGGCTGGAGCTGACCGCGGCGGGCGGCGAGGGCATGGTCGTCAAGCCGCTCGACGCGCTGGTACGCGACGGCAAGGGGCGACTTGTCCAGCCCGGGATCAAGGTCCGAGGCCGGGAGTATCTGCGGATCATCTACGGCCCCGAGTACACGCGCGAGGACCAGCTGACCCGGCTGCGCGGCCGGACACTGGGCCACAAGCGGTCGCTGGCGCTGCGCGAGTACGCACTGGGCCTTGAGGCACTGGACCGGCTGGCCGAGGGGGAGCCGCTGTGGCGGGTCCACGAGGCCGTGTTCGCGGTGCTTGCGCTGGAGTCGGAGCCGGTCGACCCGCGGCTGTGAGCTGCGCCC
This sequence comes from Streptomyces sp. NPDC127084, assembly GCF_042724175.1. Classification (NCBI taxonomy): domain Bacteria; kingdom Bacillati; phylum Actinomycetota; class Actinomycetes; order Kitasatosporales; family Streptomycetaceae; genus Streptomyces; species Streptomyces sp. NPDC127084. The sequence continues at coordinate 12,343 of NZ_JBHXFA010000060.1, read as the reverse complement.
GGGTTCCGGGGCGGGGGCGGACCCCCCCCCCCGAAACCGCCGGTTTGGACAGATAGACAAAAAAACCC
>NZ_JBHXFA010000060.1:2052-12265 GCF_042724175.1 Streptomyces sp. NPDC127084 | reverse complement strand
CCACTCGCTGGCCTCGTCTTCCAGCAACCCTCGGACCACCTCGTACCAGCGGTGGGCCCCCGGCCGGGGGGGCCGATCGGCGGGGCGCGGTGCGCCCACGCCGACGAGGGGGGGGGGGGCGGCCCCCCGCCCCGGAACCGGCCGTTTCGGACTGATCGACAAGAAATCCGGGAGTTCACGCGCCCTGGGGGCGCAAACGAAACCGTTCTGGGAACGTTTCCCGCATGGGATTCCATGTCGACTCCGAGACCGGGCGGCTGCGCCAGGTCATACTCCACCGCCCCGATCTGGAACTGAAGCGTCTCACCCCCACCAACAAGGACGCACTGCTCTTCGACGACCTCCTCTGGGTCCGCCGCGCGCGCCAGGAACACGACGGCTTCGCGGATGTGCTCAGGGACCGCGGTGTCGAAGTGCATCTCTTCGGCGACCTGCTGCGCGAGTCACTGGAGCTGCCAGCTGCCCGGAAGCTGGTGCTCGACCGGGTATTCGACGAGAAGGAATACGGTCCGCTGGCCACGGACCATCTCCGCGACGCGTTCGACGCGATGGACACGGCCGCGCTGACCGAGGTGCTGATCGGCGGAATGACCAAGCGGGAGTTCCTCGCCGGGCACCGCGAGCCCTCGTCCGTCCGCTTCCATGTGATGGACCTCGACGACTTCCTGCTCGGCCCGCTTCCCAACCACATCTTCACCCGCGACACCTCTGCCTGGATCTACGACGGTGTGTCGATCAACGCGATGCGCTGGCCCGCCCGCAGACGCGAGACCGTCCACTTCGAGGCCATCTACAAACACCACCCGCTGTTCACCGGCCCGCAGGCGGGCCCCTTCCACCACTGGTCGGAAGGCCAGGACGACTACCCCTCCACCATCGAGGGCGGGGACGTCCTGGTGATCGGCAACGGCGCGGTGCTGATCGGCATGAGCGAGCGGACCACTCCGCAGGCCGTGGAGATGCTGGCGCGCGGACTCTTCGCCGCGGGGTCCGCACGGACGATCGTGGCGCTCGACATGCCCAAGGCGCGCGCGTTCATGCATCTCGACACGGTGATGACGATGGTCGACCACGACACGTTCACCCAGTACGCGGGGCTCGGCATGCTGCGCTCGTACACCATCGAGCCCGCGGAGGGCGAGCACGGCGTGGGGCTGCGGGTCAGCGACCATCCGCCCGAGCAGATGCACAAGGCGATCGCCGCGGCCCTGGGGTTGCAGGACATCCGGGTGCTCACCGCGAAGCAGGACGTGCACGCCGCGGAACGTGAGCAGTGGGACGACGGCTGCAATGTGCTCGCCGTCGAGCCGGGCGTCGTGGTGGCGTACGACCGCAATGTGACCACGAACACCCATCTGCGCAAACGGGGCATCGAGGTGATCGAGATCCCCGGCTCCGAACTGGGCAGGGGACGTGGCGGGCCCCGCTGTATGAGCTGTCCCGTCGAGCGGGACGCCGCGAGCTGAGCCAACCTCCCGGGTCCCGCATACTGATACATGGTTTCGTATAGACTTCCAATATACTACCGTCTCTCGTATGCGCGATCCAGGAGCAGGCATCATGGCGACACACCTCGCAGGCCGCCACTTCCTCAAGGAGCTCGACTTCACCCCGGCCGAGTTCCGCGGGCTTGTGGAGCTGGCCGCCGAGCTCAAGGCCGCCAAGCGCGCGGGCGCCGAGGTCCAGCGGTTGCGCGGCAAGAACATCGCCCTGATCTTCGAGAAGACCTCGACCCGCACCCGCTGCGCCTTCGAGGTGGCCGCGGCGGACCAGGGTGCGTCCACGACGTATCTCGACTCCTCCGGCTCCCAGCTGGGCCACAAGGAGTCGGTCAAGGACACCGCCCGGGTGCTCGGCCGGATGTTCGACGCGATCGAGTATCGCGGGGACGCCCAGGCTGCGGTCGAGGAACTCGGGGCGTATGCCGGGGTGCCGGTCTACAACGGTCTGACCGACGACTGGCACCCCACGCAGATGCTCGCCGACGTGCTCACCATGACCGAGCACTGCGAGACCAAGGCCGACGGCGGTGCCCCGATCGCCTTCGCCTACCTCGGTGATGCCCGCTTCAACATGGGCAACTCCTATCTGGTGACCGGCGCGCTGCTCGGCATGGACGTCCGTATCGTCGCGCCACGGTCCTACTGGCCCGCCGAAGAGGTCATCGCGCGGGCGCGCAGCCTCGCCACCGCCAGCGGCGCGAAGATCACCCTCACCGAGGACATCGCGGAGGGCGTCTCCGGAGCCGACTTCGTCGCCACCGACGTCTGGGTCTCCATGGGCGAGCCGAAAGAGGTCTGGGACGAGCGCATCGCAGCCCTGGGTCCCTACGCGGTGACCATGGACGTGCTGCGCGCCACCGGCAACCCCGATGTCAAGTTCCTGCACTGCCTGCCGGCCTTCCACGACCTGGGTACGCAGGTCGCCCGCGACATGCATGAGCGGCACGGTCTGACCGAACTGGAGGTCACGGACGAGGTGTTCGAGTCCCCCCACTCGGTGGTGTTCGACCAGGCGGAGAACCGTATGCACACCATCAAGGCGGTGCTGGTGGCCACGCTCGCGACGCCGGGCGAATAGCTGCGTGTGTGCTCGTCGGGCCGGCCCGAGGGGTTTGGTGCGCGTCTGGACGAGTGGTTCCGAGGGCGGTCAGACCTCGAACAGCACGGCGGCCGTACCTTCGAGGCGAGGGCATCGCCGTGCGGCTCGCGGTCACGTACGCTCGGTGGCCGGTACGGGCGGGCCTGCCACGCCGACGCACGCCTCGTTGCCCTCGGGGTCGGCCAGTACCCAGTTCGACGGCGCGTCGGCATCGTTCACCAGGCGGCCACCGGCCTCGAGTGCGGCGGCTATCCGCGCCGCGGCCTGGTCATGGGGGACCCATACATCGACGTGGACCCGGTTGCGCTCAGGGCGCGGTGCGTCCATCTGCTGAAAGTAGAACGGTGCCCCGCGGCGGCGCGGGTCGATCAGGTCCTCGCCGCTGTTCGCACGGTCCTGGTAGCCGAGCAGGGCGCGCCAGAACGCCATCACTCCAGGACCTTCGATGGCGTCGATGGTGACCTGGACGGTCTGCACGGCCGACGGGTCAGCCGACAGACCCAGCGTGCGGGCCACCCCCGAGATGTGCCGGGCCAGCTCGACGTGCTGTTCGGTCAGCCCGTAGTAGTCGCCCGTGACCGTGATCAGCCGGACGATCACGCCCTCCCGCCGCACATCGACGTCCGGGTGCTCGTCCCCGACTACCGGTATCTCGCTGATCGCCTGCACGAACTGGGCGCCAGCCGCGAACGATCCGGTGCGGAAGTACGCACACGCTCCCTCGCCCACGACGCGCCAGTCCTCCATGCCGATGGTCTCGTGGAACTGCTGCGGCCTGATGCGCACGGTCCTGCTCACTGGTTTGGTCATGCGGTCAACGTAGCGTGCAGGCCCGACAACTCCCTTCGGTCATCCGGACTTCGGAACCGGTCGTGTAGTGCGGGACCCGCCCGGGCGGGGGCGGGAGACACCCGTGTCCGAGAGGATCGACCGCGGGTACACGGAGTTGGCAGCCGCGTGGAGACGCGCGCAGCAGCCCGGCTCTCGGGATCCGCGGGAGCCCGCCCCGAGCGCGCCTTCATCGTGCCGCGGCGGTAGCGGGCTGCCCCGGTCCGGCGTGCCGCGCCTGGCGACTACGACCCGGTCAGCGGGATACGGGGCGCCGGTACCGATGGAACGGCCGGGGTCGCCGCGGGGACGGTCGGGAGAGTGAACCAGACGGCCTTGCCCTGGGCGGTGGGGCGGTGGCCGCAAGCGGCGCTGAGGGTGCGGATCAGGAGCAGGCCGCGGCCGTGCTCCTGCCAGGGGTCGGGCTCGCGGTCCGGGGCCGGGGTCGACAGGCCGCCGGGTGGGGCGGGGTCGGGGTCGTGGACCTCGATCCGGCAGCGGGTGGGGAGGAGCTCCACGACCAGCTCGATCGGGTCGTCGCCCGTGGTGTGCTCCACCGCGTTGGCGACCAGCTCGGCGGTGAGGAGCTCGGCGGTGTCGCGGTCGGCCGGGGCGTCGGAGCCACCGAGGAGGGAACGGATCAGCGCGCGCGCCAGCGGTACGGCGGCCGTCGAGCGCGGGAGGGCGAGCCGTCGGCAGACGGCGGTCGCGTTCTCCGCGGTGGCGGGGGCGTGACGCAAGGCAGGGGTCCGTTCGCAGTGCTCCGTACTGCTGATGTAGCAGTCAACATACGAAGGCCGGTCAAGAGCAGACGACCTTTTCGGGTGTTTTGCCCATGTCTCGTGCCTGAGCTGATATGGGACCTTTGCCGAGTTGCGACCATGTGACGGCACGTCGGGCGCGGTTGTATAGCGCACTCATGACGGAAGTCACGTAAGGGTGATAACTTCGAGGGGCAGGCAGCCGCCCGGCAGCCCCGAGGGAGGCCACCCCATGAGCCCCTTTGCCAGCTCAGCGCCACGCACCGAGGAATGGCGCCATCTGCGGCTGACCAGGCAGGACGGCGTCGCGACCGTCACCCTCGACCGCCCTGAGAAACTCAACGCGCTCACCTTCGGCGCCTACGCCGACCTGCGGGATCTGCTCGCCGAGCTCTCCCGGGAACGGTCCGTGCGTGCCCTGGTGCTCGGCGGCGAGGGCCGCGGCTTCTGCTCCGGGGGCGACGTGGACGACATCATCGGCGCCACACTCGCCATGGACACCGCCCAGCTCCTCGACTTCAACCGGATGACCGGCCAGGTCGTCCGGGCCCTGCGCGAGTGTCCCTTCCCCGTGATCGCCGCCCTGCACGGCGTCGCCGCGGGCGCGGGAGCGGTCCTGGCGCTGGCCGCGGACTTCCGGGTCGCCGACCCCACGGCCCGGTTCTCCTTCCTCTTCACCAAGGTCGGACTCTCTGGCGGCGACATGGGCGCCGCGTATCTGCTGCCCCGCGTCGTCGGTCTCGGCCACGCCACCCGCCTGCTGATGCTCGGGGAGCCCGTCAGGGCCGTCGAAGCCGAGCGCATCGGCCTGATCAGCGAGCTGACGGCGGAAGGCGAGGCGGACAAGGCCGCCGCCGCCCTCGCCCGCCGGCTCGCCGACGGACCCACCCTCGCCTACGCGCAGACGAAGGCGCTGCTGACCTCCGAGCTCGACATGCCGCTGGCCGCCGCGATCGAGCTCGACGCGGCGACACAGGCGCTGCTGATGAACGGCGAGGACTACGCGGAGTTCCATGCCGCCTTCACCGAGAAGCGCGCCCCGAACTGGCAGGGACGCTGACCATGGCCACCCACATCGCGCCGAGTGACGCCACCGCACCGCTGCGGATCGCCGTCATCGGCGGTGGTCCCGGCGGGCTGTACGCGGCAGCGCTGCTCAAGCGGCTCGACCCGGCTCGGGAGATCACCGTCTGGGAACGCAACGCGCCCGATGACACCTTCGGGTTCGGCGTCGTCCTCTCCGACGAGACACTCGGCGGCATCGAGCACGCCGACCCCGTCGTCTACCAGGCGCTCCAAGACGAGTTCGTACGCTGGGACGACATCGACATCGTCCATCGCGGCCGGACCCTCACCTCCGGCGGCCATGGCTTCGCCGCGCTCGGGCGGCGGCGGCTGCTGGAGATCCTGCACCAGCGCTGCACCTCCCTCGGCGTACGGCTGCGCTTCCGAACCGAGGCGCCGCCCGCGGCCGAGCTGACCGCGAGCCATGACCTGGTCATCGCCGCGGACGGCGTCAACAGCCTCACCCGCGGCGCGCACGCCGAAGCGTTCAGTCCCACGATCACCGCCCACCGCTGCCGCTACATCTGGCTCGCCGCCGACTTCGCCTTCGACGCCTTCCGTTTCGAGATCGCCGAGACCGAGCACGGCGTGATGCAGCTGCACGGCTACCCGTACGCGCCCGCCGAGTCGACCGTGATCGTGGAGATGCGCGAGGAGGTCTGGCGGGCCGCCGGGCTCGACGAGTGCGACGAGCAGCAGTCCGCGGAGCGCTGCGCCAAGATCTTCGCGGACGCACTCGGCGGTCGCCCCCTGCGCGGGAACAACTCCGCCTGGATCGCCTTCCGTACGGTCGTCAACGAACACTGGTCGCACGGCAGCGTTGTGCTGCTCGGGGACGCCGCGCACACCGCGCACTTCTCCATCGGGTCCGGTACCAAACTCGCCGTCGAAGACGCCCTCGCCCTCGCCGCCTGCATCGAGGAGCAGCCGGGAATCCCGGAGGCACTGGCAGCGTACGAGGCCGAGCGCCGCCCGGTGGTCGAGTCGACGCAGCGCGCGGCGGCGGCCAGTCTGCGCTGGTTCGAGGAACTGGGGACGTATCTCGACCAGCCACCCCGCCAGTTCGCGTTCAACCTCCTCACCCGCAGCCGCCGTGTCACCCACGACAACCTGCGGCTGCGCGACTCCGGCTTCACCGAGTCCGTCGAAAGGGACTTCGGCTGCCCGCCCGGCACCCCGCCGATGTTCACACCCCTCCGGCTGCGCGGGCTCACCCTGCGGAACCGGGTGGTCGTCTCGCCCATGGACATGTACTCCGCCGAGGACGGGATGCCCGGGGACTTCCACCTCGTGCACCTCGGTTCGCGGGCGCTCGGCGGCGCCGCGCTCGTCATGACCGAGATGGTCTGCGTCAGCCCCGAAGGACGCATCACCCCCGGTTGCACCGGCCTCTACACCGACGAGCAGGCCGCGGCCTGGCGCCGCGTGACGGACTTTGTCCACCAGCGCTCACCCGGGACCGCCATCGGTGTGCAACTCGGCCACTCCGGACGCAAGGGCTCCACCCGGCTGATGTGGGAGGGCATCGACCAGCCGCTGCCCGACGCCAACTGGCCGCTGGTCGCCGCCTCGCCGCTGCCGTACCGGCCGGGCGTCAACCAGACCCCGCACCAGCTCGACCGGCACGGACTGACCGCGATCCGCGAGCAGTTCACCGAGGCCGCCCGGCGCGCCGCCGACAGCGGATTCGATCTGCTCGAACTCCACTGCGCCCACGGCTATCTGCTGTCCGGATTCCTCTCGCCGCTCACCAACCAGCGCACCGACGGCTACGGCGGCACACTCGCCGGACGGCTGCGCTACCCGCTGGAGGTCTTCGACGCCGTACGCGCCGTCTGGCCCGACGACCGCCCGATGACGGTGCGCGTCTCCGCCACCGACTGGGCCCCTGGCGGTACGACCGCCGATGACGCCGTTGAGATCGCACGCGCGTTCGCCGCGCACGGCGCCGACGCCATCGATGTCTCCACCGGACAGGTCGTGCCCGAGGAACGCCCCGAGTACGGGCGCTCGTACCAGACTCCGTACGCCGACCGGATCCGCAACACCCTGCGCGTCCCGGTCATCGCCGTCGGCGCCATCTCCTCCTGGGACGACGTCAACTCCCTGCTGCTCGCCGGACGCGCCGACCTGTGCGCGCTGGCCCGGCCCCACCTCTACGACCCGCACTGGACCCTGCACGCTGCGGCCGACCAGAGCTACGACGGACCGTCGGCGCCCTGGCCGCTGCCGTACCGGGCGGGCAGCCGCAAACCGCCCACCGGGCGCACCGACGCGCCGAAGCCGCGCCTCACCCTGCCGTCGTAGCCGACGGCTCAGCCTGGGGTCATGAACCGCGCCCCGGCGTCCCGCAGCCGTCCGTGCAGACCCATGAACACCGCCGCCGAGCGGCCCCCCGGCCAGTCGGCGGGCAGCAGCTCGTCGGGCAGCCCGGGGTCCGCGTAAGGCAGCCGGCGCCAGGAGTCCAGGGCCAGCAGATAGTCCCGGTAGGCCGCGTCGGGCGGGGTGTCCTCGCGCGCCTCCCAGGCCCGCAGCACCGGGCCATGGGCCTCGAGGAACTCCTCGTGCTGCTTGGCGATCGCCGCCAGGTCCCACCAGCGGGCCGCGGCGTCGGCCGTCGCGGCGAAACCCAGGTGCTCGGCCCGGAACAGGTCGACATACGGGTCGAGCCCGAGCCGCCGCAGGGTGTGCGCGGTCTCCTCGTGGAAGCGGGCGGGCGCGATCCAGACACCCGGGGCGGCCGTGCCGAAGCCCAGCCGTGCCAGCCGGGAGCGAAGCAGATGCCGCTTGTGCCGTTCGGCCTCCGGCACGGAGAACACCGCGAGCACCCAGCCGTCGGCGAGCTTCGGCGCGGACTGGTCGTAGATGCGTTGGTCGCCGTCGTCCAGCAGCTGGCGGGCAGCCGGCGAGAGGGCGTAACCCGCCGCGCCACCGGCCGTACGTTCGGGCACCAGCAGCCCGCGCCGCTTGAGCCGGGACACCGACGAGCGCACCGAAGGCCCGTCCACGCCGACCGCGGCGAGCAGCCGGATCAGCTCGGCGACGGCGAGCGAGCCCGCCGTCTCGCGCCCGTACGCGCCGTACAGGGTGACGATCAGGGATCGGGGGGTGTGCAGTTCGGCCACGTGATCACTCTAATTCCGGCTGACCCCGTCCTCTAAGGCGCCGCCGCCAAGGCGCTGCCCGAGGCGTTGCCGCTATGGCGCCAGGCCCCGTTATGGCGCCACCTCCCGCAGCCGGAAGCGTTGCAGCTTGCCGGTGGGCGTACGGGGCAGCGCGTCGAGGAAGACGATCACACGCGGACACTTGTACGGCGCCAGCCGGTCCCGGACGAAGTCGCGCAGCGCCGCTTCCGTCCCGTCGCCGCGCTCGGCACCGTCCCGCAGCACCACGTAGGCCGCCACGATATGACCGCGCAGTTCGTCGGGCCGCCCGACCACCGCCGCCTCCACCACGTCGGGGTGGTCGAGCAGGGTGTCCTCCACCTCGGGTCCTGCGATGTTGTAACCCGCCGAGATGATCATGTCGTCGGCGCGAGCCACGTAGCGGAACCATCCGTCCGGCTCACGGACGTAGGTGTCCCCGGTGAGGTTCCACCCGTCGCGCACGTACACCTGCTGGCGAGGATCGGACAGATAGCGGCAGCCGACCGGGCCGCGCACCGCCAGCAACCCCGGCTCGCCGTCCGGTACCGGCGTACCGGTCCCGGCGTCCACGACCCGGGCCTCCCAGCCCGGCACCGGCAGCCCGGTCGTGCCCGGACGGATGTCCCCGTCCGCGGCCGAGATGAAGATATGCAGCAGTTCGGTGGCACCGATGCCGTTGATGATGCGCAGACCGGTGCGCTCGTGCCAGGACTGCCAGGTCGCTGCGGGCAGATTCTCCCCGGCCGACACACAGCGCCGTAGCGAGGACACGTCATACGCGGCCAGGTCGTCCAGCATCACCCGGTACGCGGTCGGCGCCGTGAACAGCACGGACACCCGGTGCTCCGCGATCGCCGGAAGCAACTGCTTCGGTCCCGCCTGCTCCAGCAGCAGCGCCGACGCCCCGGCGCGCATCGGGAAGATCACCAGGCCGCCGAGACCGAAGGTGAAGCCCAGCGGGGGACTGCCCGCGAAGACATCGTCGGGCGTCGGCCGCAGCACCCCTGCCGAGAAGGTGTCGGCGACCGCCAGCACATCCCGGTGGAAGTGCATACACCCCTTCGGGCGGCCCGTCGTGCCGCTGGTGAAGGCGATCAGCGCCACGTCGTCGGCCGCGGTCTGGACAGCGGGATACGTGTCCGGCTTCCCGGCCGCCAGCCGCAGCAGGTCGTCCGGCGCGTCGCCGCCGTACGCCGTGATACGCAGCCCCGGCACCTCCGCCTTCACCAACTCGTCGACGCCGCGGACATCGCACAGCGCGTGCTCCACCCGGGCGATCTCGCAGATGGTCGCGAGCTCTTTGGCCCGCTGCTGCGCGAGTACGGTGACGGCGACCGCTCCCGTCTTCATCACGGCCAGCCAGCAGGCGGCCAGCCAGGGGGTGGTGGGCCCGCGCAGCAGCACACGGTTCCCCGGCACCACACCCAGCTCACCGGTCAGCACATGCGCGATCCGGTCCACCCGTGCGCGCAGGTCGGCGTAGGTCCAGATGGCGCCGGAGGTCCCGTCGCGGAAGACGGGCCGGTCGCCTCCGTACCGGTCGATCGTCGCGTCCAGCAGCTCCGCACCGCAGTTGAGCCGCGTCGGATAGCGCAGTCCTGGCGGTTCGGGCGGGGCGGGCGGTGGGGACCAAACACCCCGCCCCGGCGGGGGGGGCCCGGGGGGCGGGGCGGGGGGGGTGGGCAGGCAACACGCGCCCCCGGGCGCCCCCGGGGGGGGGGGCGGGCGCGGCGCGGGTGTGATGGGCACGCTGCGCTACGCCCGCGGCCCCCTCCGGGTGGGGTGGGGGGGGGCCGCCCCCCCCCGCCGGCC
>NZ_JBHXFA010000060.1:0-2042 GCF_042724175.1 Streptomyces sp. NPDC127084 | reverse complement strand
TTTTTTTTTAAACCCCCCCGGCGTTGGCTTCGGCTGGGGGGGGGGGGGGGGGGGGGGGGGGGTCCCCCCCCCCCCCCCCAGGCCCGGACGGATCGGCCGTTCGGCCTGGGCCGGGTGCGTTCAGCAGCAGCCGAGGCCACTGGTCCGCCGGCGGCAGATGGTCCCGCGCGAAGGTGTCGAGGTGGGCCGAGGGTGACAGCTCCATGTTCGCCCCTTGTCGTGGTGGGGTCGCGCATCGAGCGTAGCGTGTGGGTGACGACAGTCAACAGTCCGCGATACTGTGCTTTCCCGGGGACGGCCGAACGGTACGGCGCGGTCGCACGGGCCCTGGGTCCAGGCCGCAGGAAGTAGGGGATCGGATGTCCGCATTCTCGCTCGATCCGGCACAGAGCGCTTGGTGCGCCGAGTTGCGCGCACTCGCGGTCGAGCGGCTGCGCCCGCTCGCCGAGAAGGGGGAGCCGGGGCGGGTGAACCGTCCGCTGATCGCCGCACTCGGCGAACTGGGCTTGTTGAAGCGCCTGTTCAGCGACGCGAGTGCGCTTGACCTGTGCCTGCTCCGGGAATCCCTCGCCCATGGCTGCACGGAGGCCGAGACCGCCCTGGCGCTCCAAGGACTCGGTAGCTACCCGGTGCTCCAGGCGGGGACACCGGCCCAGCGTGAGCGCGTCCTGCCCGATGTCATCGCGGGCCGGGCGGTGGCGGCCTTCGCTCTCAGCGAGCCCGACGCCGGCTCCGACGCCGCGGCACTGGCACTCGAAGCCGCGCCGGACGGCGACGGCTGGCGGCTCACGGGGGAGAAGTGCTGGATCTCCAACGCCCCCGAGGCGGATTTCTGCACCGTCTTCGCCCGAACAGGTGAGGCGCCCGGAGCGCGCGGCATCAGTGCCTTCCTCGTCCCCGCCGATCGGCCGGGGTTCGGTGGCAGCCCCCTGGAGATGCTCTCCCCGCACCCCATCGGCGTCCTGCGCTTCGACGGCGTACCCGTCAGCCGCGCCGATCTGCTCGGTGAACCGGGCGGCGGCTTCCGCGTCGCCATGAGCACCCTCAACCTGTTCCGCCCCAGCGTCGGGGCCTTCGCCGTCGGCATGGCCCAGGCGGCGCTCGACGCCACCCTCGGCCACACCGCGCACCGCACGGCCTTCGGCGGCCCACTCAAGGACCTCCAAGCCGTGTCCCACCAGGCGGCCGAGATGGCCACCCGGATCGAGGCGGCACGGCTGCTGGTGTACGCGGCGGCCTGCGCGTACGACTCCGGCGCGGCGGATGTCCCGCAGCGGTCGGCGATGGCGAAACTGTTCGCTACCGAGACCGCGCAGTACGTCGTGGACACCGCGGTGCAGTTGCACGGCGCACGCGCGCTCCAGCGCGGCCATCTGCTGGAGCACCTCTACCGGGAGGTCCGCGCACCGCGGATCTACGAGGGCGCGAGCGAGGTCCAGCGCGGCATCATCGCGAAGGAGCTGTACCGGCGCCGCACCGGTGAGCTGTAGGGAATTCGTACCGGCGATGACGGCGACGACATGACGAGGACGACGATGACGACGAAGGGCACTCGATGAGTCTCGAACGCATCAACCCGCCCGGTCTCTCCCCGGCCACCGGCTTCTCCCACGCCGTCGCCGCGACCGGTTCCCGGGTGGTGTACCTCGCCGGTCAGACCGCTCTCGACGCCGGTGGCAAGATCACCGGCACCGGCATCGCCGAACAGTTCGAAACGGCCCTGGCCAACCTCCTCGCCGCGCTCACCGCCGCCGGTGGCACCCCGCACGATCTGGCCCGGGTCACCGTCTACGTCACGGACGTGGCCGACTACCGTGCCCACTCGTCCGAACTCGGGAAGGTGTGGCACCGGTTGGCCGGGCGGGACTACCCGGCCATGGCGGTGATCGGTGTGGTGCGGTTCTGGGATGAGGAGGCGCTGGTGGAGATCGACGGGATCGCGGTGCTGCCCTAGGTGTACTGCCCAGGCAGGTTGGTCGAGTTTGTGCGACGACACGGTCTGAATCTGGCTGACGACGAAGGCCTCCGGTTGTGGAGTGGAG